>CAWUNN010000131.1:0-5847 GCA_963923185.1 uncultured Limnohabitans sp.
AAATGCGATCCACACCCAGCGGCTCTGGAATGATCACATGGTCGACTCGGGGGCGTGAGAAATGGCCCAATTTGGCCAAATACCCCACCCCAGAAAACCCGCCCGACTCTTCGTCCACCGTCCCGCTGATCTCGATCGCACCGGGCCAATCTGTTCCCAGTCGATCCAGCAAAGTCTCGCAAGCCACCACGCTGGCGGCCAAACCGCCTTTCATGTCACAAGTGCCACGGCCATAAACCCGACCGTCGATCAATTGCCCACCAAATGGATCGCGCGACCAGCCCGAGCCGGCCTCGACCACATCGATGTGGCTGTTAAAGTGAACGCAAGGGCCTGGACGAGAACCTTCGATGCGCGCCACCACATTGATCCTGGGGTGCACTTCGCTGTCGCCAGGGGCGCCCAAGGCTCGGATGTATTCGACGGTGAAACCTTTGGAGCGCAAACGTTCACCCAATAAACGTGCGCAATCTTCGTAGGCGTCACCAGGCGGGTTCACCGTGGGAATTCGCACCAGATCTTGGGTCAACGCAATCAACTCTTTTTGTCGTGCGGCAATGTCGGCCAAAAGGGCATCGACATTCAAGGCCATGGGGCGTGCGGTGCTCAAGTCTTCAGTTCCCACAGGGGTCTCGCAATCGGGATGGGATGATTTCATCATAAGAGAAAAGAAAGACCGAATAACCCCAAGATACGGGTTTACCCTCTATTGATTGGACTGTCTTTGACCAGAATGGATGGCTCTTGATGGTGTCATCACCATCATTACATTGAAAGGAGTACACATCACATGTCCGAGCCCAAGAAAACCGCCCGCCGCAAGATGCTCAAAGGAGCCGCGCTGGCCGCAGGTGCCCTGAGCACCCCCATGATTTCAAGTGCCCAAACCGTGTCTTTCAGGTTTCAAAGCACTTGGCCGGCCAAGGACATCTTCCATGAATACGCCAATGACTTTGCCAAAAGAGTCAACGACATGGCTGGCGGCCGATTGAAGATCGATGTGTTGCCTGCTGGTTCGGTGGTGCCCGCATTTCAGCTGCTGGATGCGGTCAACAAAGGCACCCTGGATGGTGGCCACGGCACTTTGTCTTATCACTATGGCAAAAACACGGCCTTGGCCCTTTGGGGCTCAGGACCCGCCTATGGCATGGACCCCAATATGGTGTTGGCATGGCACACCTACGGGGGCGGTAAAGAGTTGCTCGAAGAGATCTACAAGGCGCTCAACATCGATGTGGTTTCCCGCGTCTACGGTCCCATGCCCACCCAACCCTTGGGCTGGTTCAAGAAGCCGGTGGCCAAACTTGAAGACATGAAGGGTCTGAAGTTCCGCACCGTGGGTTTGGCTGTGGACATCTTCACCGAGCTGGGCACCTCGGTCAACCCCTTGCCCGGTGGCGAGATCGTTCCCGCCTTGGACCGTGGACTGATCGATGCGGCCGAGTTCAACAATGCATCTTCTGATCGCGCATTGGGCTTCCCCGATGTGGTCAAAAACTGCATGTTGCAAAGCTTCCACCAGTCGGGTGAACAGTTTGAGATATTGTTCAACAAGCCCAAGTACGACGCTCTGCCCGCCGAGTTGCGCAACATCATCGATTCGGCTGTGAGCGCCTCGTCGGCCGAGATGTCTTGGAAGGCCATTGAGCGCAACTCAAAAGACTATGAAGACCTGAAAAAGCAGGGCATCAAGTTCTACAAGACGCCTGACTCGATCTTGCGCGCCCAAATCGATGCTTGGGACAAAGTCATTGCCAAAAAATCGGCAGAAAACGCGTTGTTCAAGAAAGTGCTCGATTCACAACGCGCCTTTGCGGCACGCGCCGGCCGGTGGCAAAATGACTACATGGTCGATTTCAAAATGGCCTTCCGACACTATTTTGATCGCAAGCAAGGTTGACCTTTGACTGTTGGACCACAAGTCCCACCCGAGCATCGGGTGGGTCTTTTTTTTAAATCTGGTGTTTTTTCGAGTGAGTTGAAATGAGTGTGCAAAACCTGCTTCACACGGCAGACCGCATCAGCACATGGGTCGGTAAAACCGCCTCGTGGTTGATCGTGGCACTGATGTTGATGGTGGTGGTCGAAGTCTTCAAGCGCTATGCCTTGAATGCCCCGACTGCCTGGATTTTTGATGCCAGCAACATGATGTATGGCACCCTGTTCATGTTGGGCGGTGCGTATACGTTGTCTCAAGATGGGCATGTGCGGGGCGACTTCTTTTATGGCAGCGCCAAGCCGCGCACCCAAGCGACATTGGATTTGACCCTGTACATCCTGTTTTTCTTCCCCGGTGTGATTGCCCTGACCTATGCCGGTTGGTCGTATGCGGGGGACTCTTGGGCCATTCATGAGCAAACCTTCAATGCAGACCCCTTGCCTTTGTACCCTTTCAAGTCAGTCATTCCGTTGGCCGGATTGATTGTGCTGATGCAAGGCCTGTCCGAGGTGTTGCGATGCGTCGTGTGTTTGCAAACCGGACAATGGACGCCACGCTTGAAAGACGCCGACGAAATCGATGTGGTTGAACAACAACTGTCTGGCAGCACTTATGTCGACGACGAGGCCCGCAAAGAAGCGATCGCCAAGGCCAAACAAATTGAAGAAGCTGCGCACCAGCGCGCCACAGGTGGAGGTCAATCATGAGTGATCCAGCTCTGGGTTTGACCATGTTGGCCTTGGTGGTGGTGGTGATCCTGATGGGATTCCCCACGGCCTTCACCCTGATGGGTTTGGGCATGGGCTTTGGCTTCATCGCCTTTTATGATCCCGCTCAGCCGTGGCTGGACAATCGCGTATTCAATTTGATGGTACAGCGCACTTTCGGTGCCATGACCAATGACACCTTGTTGTCCATCCCCCTGTTTGTGTTGATGGGTTACATCATGGAGCGCGGCGCGCTGGTCGATCGCATGTTCCACAGCGTTCAATTGGCTTTCAGGCGCATTCCGGGTTCGTTGGCGGTGACCACCTTGGTCATTTGCACGTTTTGGGGCATCGCCAGCGGATTGGTGGGTGCCGTGGTGGTGCTGATGGGCGTGATCGCCATGCGACCCATGCTGAATGCGGGGTACGACACCCGTTTGGCATCGGGTGTGATCACAGCCGGGGGCACCTTGGGCATTCTGATTCCGCCCTCGGTCATGATCATCGTCTACGCCGCCGTGGCTGGGCAATCGGTGGTCAAGTTGTATGCCGCTGCCATGTTCCCTGGCTTTTTCTTGGCTTTTCTGTATTTGGTCTATGTCATCGGCTGGGTCTTGATCAACCCCAAGATTGCGCCCAAATTGCCTGCCGATCAACTCAAGGCTCCTGTGCGACCCTGGGTACAAAAACTCAGCGCGCTGTATGCCAGCAACATGTTGCTGACCTTGTTGGCGGCCAGTGTGGCGCCCGGTAAAGCCCTGGCGGCCAGCACCTCAGAGCTCAAAATGAGCTGGCGCCTGATGCTGCAAAGCCTGGTCACGGCCCTGGTGCCAGTCTGGCTGGTGTTGTTCAGCATGGGCTCAGTATGGTGGTATGTGGTCATTCACTCACAACCTTCTGCTGGATCTGCCCAGGTGGCTCAAGCTGAGAAATCTGCTGTCGCCGATGCGGCGACCAGCCCCAATGCACCAGCGGGCGTCTCTGAGCCCCCAGGCACCTCGGGCGGTGTGAGCGAGCCCCCAGGTGCTTCTGGCGGTGTCGCTGAACCCCCAGGTGCGGGTGGCGTGAGCGAGCCCCCAGGTGCTTCGGCAGGCGTCTTGGAACCCCCAGGCAGCGCTGGGGTCAACGAGCCGCCAGGATCGGGTGGCGTTGGAGCGCCACCGGGCACCAATCCACCAGAGAACTTGCAAGCCATGGGAGCTGACGAGGCACCTGCACCCACAGCCCAAGAACCTGTTCCTCAAGAGTTTTACACGGGCTTTGCCATCACTTGTCTGGTGTTGCTGGGTCTGCTGGCTTGGTATTACAAAGGTTTTGATGGCGAGCAGTTTGAAATTTTAGACATGCTGGTGCGCTCGGTCATGCCCTTGACCATCTTGACCCTGGTGGTGCTGAGTGTGATTTTGTTTGGCATCACCACCGCCACCGAATCGGCGGCAGTGGGTGCGGCCGGTGCTTTTTTGATGGCCTGGAGTGCCGGCACCTTGAACTTTGAGCGCATCAAAGAGGCCGTGTTCTTGACCGCCAAAACCACGTCCATGGTGTGCTGGTTGTTTGTCGGATCGGCCTTGTTCTCGGCGGTCTTTGCCATTTTGGGTGGGCAGAGACTGGTTGAAGAGTGGGTGCTGGCACTGAACATGACGCCCATTCAGTTCATGCTGCTGTCACAGGCCATCATCTTCATTTTGGGCTGGCCTCTTGAATGGACCGAGATCATTGTGATCTTTGTGCCCATTTTCTTGCCCTTGTTGCAACACTTTCATATCGATCCCATTTTGTGGGGGGTGTTGGTGTTTGTGAATTTGCAGGCCGCCTTTTTATCGCCGCCCGTGGCCATGTCGGCCTTTTACCTCAAGGGGGTGTCGCCGCCGCATGTCACCATCAACCAGATTTTTGCCGGCATGATGCCTTACATGTTCATCGTGGTGGTGTGCATGGTGCTGATGTACATCTGGCCAGGCCTGACCCTTTGGCTGCCCAACTACCTGTACGGCGGTTGAACGCGCACAGCAAATCAAGACCTGTCCTGGCACCCAGTGTCGATGACGCAGGTCTTGGTTTTGCTTTATGATTGACGTTTACGTAAACGTAAACGACGACGTCAGCCTGTTCCAGCGCAAAATGGAAAAGCTGATCTGATGGAGTAAACCAAATGACCGATCTGTCCGCCGAGTACCAAGCCTTGGCCCAATATCGCCCGACCCACAAGGTGCGTTTTGTCACCGCTGCCAGTTTGTTTGACGGCCATGATGCGGCCATCAACATCATGCGCCGCATTTTGCAAAGCATGGGTGCAGAGATCATTCATTTGGGGCACAACCGATCGGTCGACGAGGTGGTGACGGCGGCGTTGCAAGAAGATGTGCAGGGCATCGCGGTCAGTTCTTACCAAGGTGGCCATGTCGAGTACTTCAAGTACATGGTCGACTTGCTGCGTCAGCGTGGCGGCAGCCACATCAAGGTGTTTGGCGGTGGCGGTGGCGTGATCGTGCCGGCCGAGATCCGTGAACTGCAATCTTACGGTGTGACTCGCATCTACAGTCCCGAGGACGGTCAGCGCATGGGCTTGCAAGGCATGATCGGAGAGATGATCATGCTGTGCGATCAAGACATTTCAGCCCATGCCCCGAAAAAAATTCAGGACATTCAGGGCCATGACGAGATGGCCTGGCGCAGATTGGCGCAATTGATGACCGCGGTCGAAAACAACCAGGCCGATGCCAGTTTGATCAAAACCCTGAGGGCCCAGGCTGCCAACAGCAAAGTGCCGGTGCTGGGCATCACCGGCACGGGCGGTGCCGGCAAATCGTCCTTGACCGATGAGTTGGTGCGACGCTTCAGGTTGGACCAGCAAGACCGCTTGCGCATCGCCATCATCTCGATTGACCCTTCAAGGCGCAAAAGCGGTGGCGCTTTGCTGGGTGACCGCATCCGCATGAACGCCATTGGACCGTGGTCCAACGGGCAACGCGTGTTCATGCGCAGTTTGGCCACGCGCGACTTTGGCAGCGAAATCAGCGCGGCCTTGCCAGACGTGATCGCAGCGGCCAAGTGCGCGGGTTTTGATTTGATCGTGGTCGAGACCTCGGGCATTGGACAAGGCGATGCGGCCATCGTGCCGCACGTGAATGTGCCCATGTATGTGATGACCCCCGAGTTCGGCGCGGCCAGTCAATTGGCTGTCTCTTATACACATCTGAC
>CAWUNN010000132.1:0-5802 GCA_963923185.1 uncultured Limnohabitans sp.
GATCGTCGGCAGCGTCAGATGTGTATAAGAGACAGATGCCAAAGGCGCCACGGGCAATGTGGCCACCGAAGACGTGGTTTACATGCTGCACGGCATGGGCATCGACACCGGGATTGATTTGGATGCATTGATCCAGGCGGGTCAATACATCAGCGACCATTTGGGTCGTCCCAGCTCTTCCAGGGTGGCCAAGGCCCTGATGTCCAAACGCAAGGCGGCGGCATGAGCCCGATCCTGCAACGCTTGACCCGACGCGTGACCCAAGTGCTGGCGCAACCTCAGCATTTGCCCTCGCCTTGCCAGTCCATTTGTGTGATGGATGAGCACAGCCTGCTGTGCAAGGGTTGTTTGCGCAACATCGATGAAATAGCCGCTTGGGGCCAATTCAGTGATGAACAAAAGCGCAACGTTTGGATCCAGATTGGTGTGCGCGCCACACAAATTTCTGAGGGGTGATTTCCCTAGGTCGGGTGGCCAAGCAGAGACAAAAAGCCTGATCTGATGACCTGGGCTGAGGGTTAACCCTGTTGTTGTCAGCTTGTCTTCAGCTTCGCGTCAGAAAGCGGAAAGGCCGCCACACAAGAATGTCTCATCCCCGTCACATCGGGGCATCATTTTGATTGGAGACCATTTATGGCGACAGCGCATGCACCACGTCCGATGACCTCGGAAGAGAAAAAGGTGATCTTTGCATCTTCCTTGGGCACCGTGTTCGAGTGGTACGACTTTTACCTGTACGGTTCATTGGCGGCAATCATTGCCAAGCAGTTTTTCAGTGGACTGGATGCTGGCTCGGCGTTCATTTTTGCCTTGCTGGCCTTTGCAGCCGGTTTCATCGTGCGCCCGTTTGGCGCATTGGTGTTTGGCCGCTTGGGCGACATGATCGGGCGCAAATACACCTTCTTGGTCACCATCCTGATCATGGGCTTGTCCACTTTCATCGTGGGCATCCTGCCCAATTACGCCAGCATCGGCGTGGCAGCTCCTGTCATTTTGATTGCCTTGCGCCTGTTGCAGGGTTTGGCATTGGGCGGTGAATACGGCGGCGCGGCCACCTATGTGGCCGAGCACGCCCCGCACGGCAAGCGCGGTGCTTACACCGCTTGGATTCAGACCACTGCCACCTTGGGTTTGTTTGTGTCGCTGATCGTGATCCTGGTCACCCGCACCACCATCGGCGAGGCCGCCTTTGCCGATTGGGGCTGGCGCGTGCCCTTCATCGTCTCGATCGCCTTGTTGGCCATTTCGGTCTACATCCGTTTGCAGATGAATGAATCGCCGGCCTTCCAAAAAATGAAAGCCGAAGGCAAGACCTCTAAGGCCCCCTTGTCCGAGTCTTTTGGCCAGTGGAAAAACCTCAAGATTGTGATTTTGGCCTTGATCGGCCTGACCGCCGGTCAAGCCGTGGTTTGGTACACCGGTCAGTTCTACGCCCTGTTCTTCTTGACGCAGCAACTCAAGGTCGATGGCGCCACGGCCAACTTGTTGATTGCCGCCTCTTTGGTGATTGGCACCCCGTTCTTCATCGTGTTTGGCACCTTGTCCGACAGGATCGGTCGCAAACCCATCATCATGCTGGGCTGCTTGCTGGCTGTCTTGACCTACTTCCCGGTGTTCAAGATGCTGACCCAGGCCGCCAACCCCGACCTTTACGCCGCCCAAGAAAAGAGCCGCGTGGTGGTGATGGCCGATCCGGCCGAGTGCTCGTTCCAGTTCAACCCGACGGGTACCGTCAAATTCACCAGCTCTTGTGACGTGGCCAAGCAAAAGCTGGCCTCCAGTTCGGTGAGCTACACCAACGAAGCCACGCCCGGTCAATCGGCTGTGATCAAGATCGGTGACAACAGCATCAAGGTCGTGCCCAGTGCAGAGGACATTGCCGCTGCGCGCGAAGCCGCTGACAAGGCCTTGGAAGGCCTCAAAGTGGCCAGCCCGGTCGACGAAGCGGCTGTCAAAGCCGCCGAGACCAAAGTCGCTGCTTTGAAAGACGACGCCAAAGTCAAAGATGCGATGCTGAGCGCCGCTTTGGCCAAAGAACTGAAAGAGCACGGTTATCCGATCAAGGCCGATCCGGCCAAGTTGGACAAAGTCATGGTCACCTTGGTGTTGGTGTACCTGGTGATCTTGGTGACCATGGTCTATGGTCCGATCGCTGCCATGTTGGTAGAGATGTTCCCGACCCGCATCCGCTACACCTCGATGTCCTTGCCCTATCACATCGGCAATGGCTGGTTTGGTGGCTTGCTGCCCACCACTTCATTTGCCATCGTGGCCCAAACAGGCAACATGTACAACGGTCTGTGGTACCCCATCATCATTGCAGCCATCACCGTGGTGATTGGCAGCTTGTTCGTCAAAGAAACCAAAGACGTCGACATCTACGCCAACGACTGATGTCAGCAAACTGCAGGCTTGTGCCTGCTACATTCAAGCCCTCTGCCTGCAGAGGGCTTTTTTCTGGAGACACTGCCATGTACAAAATTCTGATCGGTTTCATCGTGTTCGCGGCCTTGGCCTTGTATGTCATCAACAAAGGGGGTGACAAATTGGACATGGGGGGCGAAAAGCACGGCGCCGAGGCCGTTCAAGCTGAGCCAGCCAAGCCGGCCGAGTCCAAATGACGGGCGGGGTGTGATCACCCCTTGAAACGCCCCAAAACCCAAACCATGGGAAAGCACCACGGCCTGCGCCGTGGTTTTTTTTCGTCCCTACAATGTTTCGCCTGACCCCCAAGATTGCGAACCATGTCACAAGGAACCATCCGCATCCGCGGCGCACGCCAGCACAACCTGAAAAACCTGGATCTGGACATCCAAACCGGTGAGCTGACGGTGGTCACCGGGCCCAGCGGGTCAGGCAAATCCAGCCTGGTGTTTGACACCTTGTACGCCGAAGGCCAACGCCGCTACGTTGAAACCTTCAGTGCCTATGCGCGTCAATTTTTGGATCGCATGGACCGGCCTCAGGTCGAACGGGTCGAGGGCGTACCCCCGGCCATTGCCATCGACCAGACCAACCCCGTGCGCAGTTCGCGCTCGACCGTGGGCACCATGACCGAGCTCAATGACCACCTCAAGTTGTTGTTCGCCCGCGCCGCCCATTTGCACGATCGCCAGACGGCCTTGCCGGTTCGACATGACACCCCCGACAGCATCTGGGCAGCCTTGCAAGCGCGCGCCCAACAGGCGGGAGACCCGCGCCTGATCTTGACCTTTGCGGTCGAGCTGCCTGGCAACACCAGCCCCGAAGAGGTTCAGCAGTGGCTCAGCGCCAGCGGCTTCACCCGCATCCATGCCCAACGCGAAGTGGCCACACCGGTGGGCCCACGCCAGGTGCTGGATGTCGTTGCCGATCGATTCCGTGCCGCCTCGGTAGAGCGTGTGCGAGCCATGGAGGCGATTGAAACCGCCTTGCGCCGTGGCGGCGGGCGTTTGAGCGTGCAGGCCCTCAATGCCGAGGGCCAAGCGCTGGATGTTTGGCGCTTTTCCACCGGCTTGCATTGCCCTGAGAGCGATTTGCAATACACCGACCCGGTGCCCTCGATGTTTTCGTTCAACTCGCCGGTCGGTGCTTGCGAAGTCTGCCGTGGCTTTGGCCGTGTGATTGGGGTCGACTACGGCTTGGTGATCCCCAACGACAAACTGACTTTGCGTGCCGGTGCCATCAAGCCGATCCAAACCCCCGCCTGGGCCGAGTGCCAAGACGATTTGATGCGACATGCCGAAAAAGCCGGCATTCCGCGCGACACCCCATGGAACAAGCTCACTGCCGAGCAGCAAGCCTGGGTGATCCAGGGCTCGCCCCAATGGAATGGCAAGTGGAACCAGCAGTGGTACGGCGTCAAACGATTTTTTGAATACTTGGAGAGCAAGTCCTACAAGATGCACATTCGAGTGTTGCTGTCCAAATACCGCAGCTACACCCCATGCACCACTTGTGGGGGTGCTCGCCTCAAGACCGAAAGCCTGTTGTGGCGCTTGGGCAGCACAGAAGACGCCGAGGCCGTCATGCCCGTGGTCAAGCGGTTTTTGCCGCAAGGCGTGGCCTGGTCGCGCGAGGCGCTGCATCAGCTGCCGGGCCTGTGTCTGCACGATTTGATGCTGTTGCCCCTGGAGCGCTTGCGAGTGTTTTTTGATCGGCTGCAGCAATCCACCCCTGCCATCCAAATGACCCCCGAGCAGCAGGCCATGCAGTTGCTGCTGGAAGAAATCTGCACCCGCTTGCGCTATTTGTGCGACGTGGGATTGGGCTATTTGACCTTGGACCGGCAAAGCCGCACCCTGAGTGGTGGCGAGGTGCAACGCATCAACTTGACCACGGCTTTGGGCACGTCGTTGGTCAACACCTTGTTTGTGCTCGATGAGCCCAGCATCGGCTTGCATCCGCGCGACATGCGCCGCATCACCGAGGCCATGCATCGACTGCGCGATGCGGGCAACACCTTGGTGGTGGTCGAACACGACCCGGCCGTGATGGTGGCCGCCGACCGCATCATTGACATGGGACCTGGGCCAGGTGAGCGCGGTGGACAGATCGTGTTTGATGGCACGGTCAACCAATTGCGTGCGGCCGACACGCTGACGGGTGCCTATTTGGGCGACCGCAAACAAATTGGCATGGGCTTGCGCCGCTTGGTCTCAGAGTCCACGCCACGCCTGATCCTTGAGGGTGCGCGTGAGCACAATCTGCACGAATTGGCAATTGAGTTTCCCCTGCAACGTCTGGTGGTGGTGACAGGTGTCAGCGGATCAGGCAAATCGACCTTGATCCAAGACATTTTGGCGCCTGCCCTGATGCGCCATTTCGGCCGCGCCACCGAAAGCCCTGGCGCCCACGATCGCTTGTTGGGTGCCGATCACCTGGGCGATGTGGTGTTTGTCGATCAATCCCCCATCGGCAAAACCGCGCGCTCCAATCCGGTCAGCTATGTCGGCGCTTGGGATGCGGTGCGCGAATTGTTTGCCACCAGCCCCTTGTCGCGACAACGCGGCTACACCGCTGCCAAATTCAGCTTCAACAGCGGCGATGGTCGCTGCCCCACCTGCTCGGGATCGGGCTTTGAACACGTCGAGATGCAGTTCTTATCGGACGTGTACCTGCGCTGCCAAGATTGCCATGGCCAGCGCTATCGGCCAGAAATCCTCGAGGTCCAAATTGAGCGCCACGGTCGCTGGTTGAATGTGGCCCAAGTGCTCGATCTGACGGTGCACGAGGCGGCCCAATTGTTCGACCAAGACCGTGAGGTGATACGCGCCTTGCAACCCATCGTGGACGTCGGCCTTGAATACGTCAAGTTGGGACAGCCCGTCCCCACCTTGAGTGGCGGCGAAGCGCAGCGCCTCAAATTGGCAGGACACTTGGCCGACTCGGCCAAAAGCCAGACCGCCACCCGCCAGCCACTGGCTCGCAAGGGCACCTTGTTTTTATTCGATGAACCGACCACGGGCCTGCACTTTGACGACATCGCCAAACTCATGCGCGCACTGCGCAAGTTGCTCGAGGCCGGCCACTCATTGATCATCATCGAGCACAATCTCGATGTCATCCGCGCCGCCGATTGGTTGATCGACCTCGGACCCGAAGGCGGCGAAGGCGGTGGTTGCTTGGTGGCCGAAGGCTCGCCAGAGGATTTGCGCAAGCACCCCAGTTCGCACACAGGTGCGGCCTTGCGCGACTACGACAGCACCCTGCATGCGGCGCTGGCCGAAGAATCTGCAGCCACCCCATCGCGTGCGTCAGTGGCCGATTCAATTCGGATCGTCAACGCCAAAGAACACAACCTCAAAAATCTCAGTGTCGACA
>CAWUNN010000133.1:0-5797 GCA_963923185.1 uncultured Limnohabitans sp.
GGTAAAGCCCGTCCATTGGCCATCATGGCCAAAACACCAGCTGCTTTGTACCCCCAGGTGCCGACCTTGAAGTCATTGACTGGCAGCGATTGGACCATTGGGGCCTGGCGCGGCATCGCAGGACCCAAAGGCATGCCGGCCGATGTGTCGGCCAAGTTGACCGCCGCCTTGAAAAAAATCTATGACAGCAAAGACTATCAAAGCTTCATGACCCAGCGTGGTTTGGGCATGATTTATGCCGATGCCAAAGGCTTTGGTGATTTCATGGCCAAAGGCGATGCCGACATGGGTGTGGTCATGAAGTCTTTGGGCTTGGCGCACTGATTCATGAAAATTCACGACATCCTCAGCGGCCTTTTGTTGTTGGCCTTGTCTTTGGCCATTGGCATGGACATCCGAACTTATCCGGTGATTCCGGGGCAAAACATCGGGCCTGGGGCGTTTCCAGGCCTGTTGGCTTTTTTGCTGGCCATTTGTGCCGTGATTCTGATCGTCAAAGGAGTGTGGGCACGCCGACAATCAACCCAGGCCCACCATTGGGTGCTGATGGGTGATTGGGTGCGATCGGGCTTGCACTTGCGCAATTTTGCGGTGACGCTGGGGTGTCTGCTTTTTTATATTTTGGCCTCTGAGTCCTTGGGTTTTTTGATTTGTGCGCCTTTGATCCTGATGGCCATGTTTGCGGCTTTGGGAGTCAAACCCAAATGGATCGTGCCATTGGCGGTGTGCATCAGTTTGGTGATCCACACGATTTTCTACAAAGGACTTCGTGTGCCATTGCCATGGGGCATTTTGTTGCCCTTGCAATGGTGAAGGGCTGTACATGACTTGGTCCATTTTCATGCAATCTTTGGGGTTGGTGTTTGACCCCTATGTGCTGTTGGTGATTTTTTGCTCGGCCGTGTTCGGTCTGTTTGTCGGTTGCATTCCGGGCTTGACAGCCACCATGGCCACCGCTTTGCTCGTGCCCATCACCTTTTTCATGCCACCGGTGCCAGCGGTGGCGGCGATCGTGACCGCCACCGCCATGGCCATTTTTTCGGGTGATATTCCAGGGGCTTTGTTGCGCATACCGGGCACTCCAGCCTCTGCGGCTTACACCGACGAGGCCTATCGCATGACCTTGAAGGGCCAAGCCGAAGTGGCCTTGGGTGCAGGCTTGGTGTTCTCGGCCATTGGTGGCTTGTTTGGCACCCTGGTCATGATTTGGTTTTCACCTGGCTTGGCTGAAATTGCTTTGCAATTTTCGTCGTTCGAATATTTTTGGTTGGTGGTGCTGGGTTTGGCGGGTGCTGTGTTCATTGGCAACAGCAGCGTTCTCAAAGCCTGTATTTCGTTGTTGCTGGGCTTGTTGATTGCCTGTGTCGGTCTGGAAAATCCAGCGGCCCATCCACGTTTTACCTTTGGGCTGCCGCAACTCATGAGCGGGGTCGAGCTGATCCCCATGATGGTGGGCATGTTTGCCATCTCTGAGTTGTTGCGCTACATCACCAACCTGGATCCGCCGCCAGTGTTGGCCACCGAGAAAATCGGCAACATCTTCAGTGGCATGTGGAAATTGTTGGTGCAATACCGCTGGCCGTTGGTTCGAGGCAGTGCCTTGGGGACCATCATTGGCATTCAACCGGGTTCGGGAGCAGACATGGCGTCGTGGATGAGCTATGCCATGAGCAAAAAATTCTCGAAAGAACCCGAAAAATTTGGCACGGGTCACGTCGAAGGCATTGTCGAGTCAGGCGCGGCCAACAACTCGTCGTTGGCTGGCGCATGGATCCCAGCCATTGTGTTTGGCATTCCGGGTGACTCGATCACGGCCATTGCCATTGGGGTTTTGTACCTGAAGAACATGAATCCAGGACCGACCATATTTGTCAACAACCCAGAGAATATTTACGCCATTTTCATGGTCTTCATCTTGGCCAACCTCATCATGGTGCCGTTGGGGTGGTTGACCGTCAAACTGGCCACGCGCATCTTGAAAGTGGCGCGCAATATTTTGATGCCGACCATTTTGCTGTTTTGCATCGTGGGCTCTTTTGCCATCAACAATTCGGTTTGGGGTGTGGTGTTGGTGTTGTTCTTTGGCTTGGTGGCATTTTTGTTGGAAGAAAATGGCTTTCCGGTGGCGCCCGCCATTTTGGGCGTGGTGCTGGGCACCATGATGGAAGAGAACTTTGTGACATCGATGATCAAATCAGACGGTAACCCGTGGGTGTTTTTCACCCGTCCGATTGCCATGTGGTTGGCCGCAGGTACGTTGCTGATTTTGTTCTGGCCGGTGTTGACTTGGGCCTGGTCCAGGCTCAGACCCCCCAAAGATCAACCGGCATGATGGCAAGCGACTCGGATGCCTTTGAACTCGCGCCACTCGGGGCGATGCTCGCGGCACTGGGCATCGGCCTGGGGGCAGCGTGGATGAAAGACGCAGCCTGAGGGAGGATTCATGGGATTGGGCACCTCGCCCATGACCGGCGTGCGTGCCTTGCCCGGCTGGTCCATGCGTGGAATCGCATCCAACAGCATTTGCGTATAAGGATGGCGGGGTGTCGAAAACAGGGTGTTGCGGTCGGCCATTTCAACCAAGCGACCCAAGTACATCACGCCTATTTGATCGCTCATGTGGCGCACCACGGCCAAGTTGTGAGAAATGAACAGATAAGTCAATTGGCGTTGCCGCTGCAAGTCTTTCATGATGTTGAGCACTTGGGCTTGGACACTGACATCCAAAGCCGAAGTGGGCTCATCGCACACCAAAAACTCGGGCTCACTGGCCAGTGCCCGTGCGATCGAGATGCGTTGACGCTGTCCCCCAGAAAATTGATGAGGGAAACGATCCAAATCTTGGGCTGACAATCCGACCGATTTCAACAACTCGACGGCTTTATCGCGCAAAGCGGTTGGGCCCATGACCATGTGATGCTCGCGCAAAGGTTCTGTGACGATGTCCATGACACTCCAGCGCGGGTTCAGACTGGCGTAGGGGTCTTGAAAAATCATTTGCAATCGACGGCGCAGGCCGGCATCTTGCCCCGAGGTCAAAGTCTGATGGACATCTTGTCCTTGCATCAAGACCCGCCCCTGGCTGGGTTTGTACAAACCCACCAACAACCGAGCGACCGTGCTTTTGCCACAGCCTGATTCGCCCACCAGGGCCAAGGTTTGACCACGTTGAATTTCAAAACTGACCCCGTCCACCGCTTGCAGGTAGCGGCGAGGCTCGCGTTGCAATTGCCGGGTCAACCACGGAGCCGATACATCAAAGCGCATGCTCAAGCCTTCGGCTTGAATCAAAGCAGCAGAAGGAGCGCTCATGTCAAACCCTCTGCTGCCAGCCAGCAAGCGACGTGGGTCGATCGGGTTTGACGCAACTCTGGACGTTGCTGTTGGCAAATCGCATGTGCTTGGGGGCAGCGCGGATGAAAAGCACAGCCGGTTGGAATGGCGTTCAGTCTGGGCATGGCCCCTTCGATTTGGTTCAAACGCTCTCGATCTTGGCTCAGATCAGGGATCGAGGCCATCAGGCCTTGGGTGTATGGATGAGCAGGTTGTTGGATGACGTGGCGCACAGGCCCCCACTCGATCAATCGGCCCGCATACATCACGGCGACTCGGTCGCAGGCCTCGGCGATCACACCCATGTCATGCGTGATCAGCATGACCGCAGCACCCCGCTCGGTGCACAAGCGCTTGATCAAGGCAATGATCTGGGCCTGAACCGACACATCCAAGGCCGTGGTCGGCTCATCGGCAATGATCAATTCAGGATCGGCCGCCAAGGCCAGGGCGATCACCACCCGCTGGCGCATGCCGCCTGAGAATTGATGCGGATAATGCCCCAAGCGCTGCTCGGCCCCTGCGATGCCGGTATCGCTGAGCAGCTCAATGGCTTTGGCTTTGGCCTGCGCTACGGTCAGCGGCAAATGGGTTCGGATGGTCTCGATCAATTGATGACCGATGGTGTACAAAGGGTTCAGCGAGGTCAGTGGGTCTTGGAAGATGGCGCCGATGCGCCGCCCCCTGATGCGGCGCAAGGCTTCAGGGTCCAAATCATCAATGCGTTGGCCTTGGAGCTTGATTTGGCCACCTGCGATGCGTCCAGGTGGTTGCAGCAATCCAATGATGGCGGACCCGGTCAACGATTTGCCTGCGCCGGACTCGCCGACCACTCCCAATATTTCGCCTGCTTGAATCTGAAAAGACACCTGATCCAAGGCACGCAAGGTGCCATGTCGATTGGGAAACTCAACCACCAGATCTTGAACGTCTAATAAGCTCATGCCCATTCAACGCAGTTTGGGGTTGAGGGCGTCACGCAGCCAGTCGCCCAAAAGGTTGATGGACAGGGCGATCAACACCAGCATCAAGCCTGGAAAAGTGGCAATCCACCACTCACCCGAAAATAAAAAGTCATTGCCGACGCGGATCAAGGTGCCCAAAGAAGGGGTGGTGGGCGGCACGCCTACGCCCAAAAAAGACAAGGTGGCTTCGGTGATGATCGATGTGGCCACTTGGATGGTCGACAGCACCAACACCGGCCCAGTCACATTGGGCCACACATGATGCAGCATGATCCGAGTCGTTGAGACCCCCATCAATCGGGCGGCCAGCACATACTCTTTGTTGCGCTCGATCAAGGTCGAACCCCTGACCACGCGAGCGTATTGCACCCAACCGGTGATGGAAATCGAGAGAATCAAAACCCCAAATGCAAGCCCTTCATTGGCTTGGGGGAACATGGCACGACCGACCCCCGCAATCAGCAAGGCCACCAAGATGGCCGGAAAGGACAGCATCACGTCACACAAACGCATCAGCAGGCCATCGATCCAACCCCCATGAAAACCGGCCAGCAACCCCAAGCTCACGCCCAAGATCACCGACAAAATCACCGAGACCAAGCCCACCCCCAAAGAAATGCGAGCGCCAAAAATCAAGGCCGATAAGATGTCGCGCCCTTGATCGTCGGTGCCCAGCCAATGAGCGGAGTGGCCTCCTTCGCTCCACCTGGGTGGCAGCCTGGAGTCGTTCAGATCGAGCTGGGTCAAATCAAACGGATTGGTCGGAGCCACCCAGGGTGCAAAAATCGCACACCCCAAACAAACCAAAGCAATCACCAGGGCGATCAGTGCCACGGGCGAGTTTCTCAGGTGGTGTGCCAGGTCGCTGTCCCACCAGGCTTTGAACATCACAGACATGGTTTTATTTCACGTCGATGTATTTCCAACGCATGATGTTGTCAGGCCACTGAACCAGCTCAATGTTTTTCTTCATGCCCCACAGCAGGGCTTGTTGATGCAGCGGAATGTGGCCGACATCGTCTTGGTGCAGTTTGATGGCTTCGTGGATCAAGGCGTTGCGCTTTTTGTCGTCGGTCTCTGACCCCACCAAGGTGGTGAGCTCATCGACTCGCTTGTTGCTGTATGCACCCAGGTTGTATTGGCCCACGCCACCATCGCCTGGGGTGGACATGATGGTGTACATGGGGTTTTGGGCATCCACCGTGCTCGATGTCCAACCCAACATGTAAAAGCTGGTGTCGCGTCGCAGGATTTTGGGGAAATAAGAACCCTTGGTTTCGGCCTCTAGGTTGATCTTGACGCCAATGCGAGACAGGTTAGCGGCCACCGCTTGGCAAATCTCGGCGTCGTTGACATAGCGGTCGTTGGGACAATTCATTTTGACTTCAAAGCCGTTGGGGTAACCGGCCTCGGTCAGCAGCTTTTTGGCGGCCTCGACGTCATAGGGCAAGCGTTGCGCCAAGTCTGGAGCAAATCCACGCACTTGAGGCGGAAACATC
>CAWUNN010000134.1:0-5785 GCA_963923185.1 uncultured Limnohabitans sp.
CCAATCGGGTCCTTGGGCATGCTCGGCCGCCCAGGCTTGCAACTGTTGGATCAGCTCCAACCTTTGGGTCTTGTGCAACTCGGTTTCTGCGCGCACTTTGTCGTGCCAGGCCTCGACCACTTTGTAAGCACGGTTGCAGGCCTGATCAAAACGCTTCCACAAAGCGTGATTGGGCATGCCCCCTTGATCGGTTTGTTTCCATTGTTCACGCAACTCGCGCAAGGCCTCTTGCATCTTGCGCCCGCCCATGGCGGGTTGAGGCTCAGGCGCAGCCCCACCCTCTGTCGCTGGGGCCACGGGTTTGAACAGGGCTTCGGCTTTGGCCAGCAACTCGGCGCGCAACTGATCGGTGCGCCAACGTTGCCAGCCCTCTAACTCGCTGGCCGCAGCCAACGCAGTTTGGGCCTGATGTTGCGCTCGCTCAGGCAACACCGCTTCGTGCTCGCGCAAAGCTTGGCGCAAGGCATTGGCGGCTTCGGTGCTGGCCTTGCCATGACCTTGGGCCAATTCGGCCTCTAGTTTTTCCAGCAAGGGCTTCAAAGCCTCTAGGGCCAAGGCGCGCAATGCAGAGTCGACGCGCGGTTTGGTGGGCGCCACTGGATCGGCTGGGGCCGATTGGGTCTGCCCCCTTTGCTGCTTGATTTCTTCTGCCCAAGCAGGCACGGTCGGCAAGGGTTGCGCAGGGTCTTGGGCCGCAGCCTGTGTCAGGTCCAAGGCGGCACGAAAAGCCTCTGAGACGGCCTGCACCTGTTGTGCATTGGCCTGCAATGCAGGCGCAAATTTGGGATCGACGCAAGCCCAATCGGCGTCTTGGGTCAAATGAGCGCACTCGTTCAACCAACGGCCGACATCTTGACCCAAGACTTCGCTCTGGGTCAGGGCTTCTTGCCAAGGTTTGGTGGCCAACACTTCGGTGCGCTGGCCCAACAACACGGCCGACTCGCGCAGCACTTGGGCGCGATGTTGCAAGTCTTCGATGTTGCGAATTCGGTCGTTCAGTGCCACTTTGATGCTGGACAAGGGCTCACGCGACAACGGAGCACCGGCTTTGGCGGCATCTCTTTGCCAAGCCAAGGCTTGAGCCAATGAAATCTTGGGCGCCTGACGGATGGCCTCGCCTTTTTGAGCCCATTCGGCCATCAGGTCGGTTTGATGGCGCTCGCGTTTGAGTTCATCGAGCCGCTCGCGCAAGCTTTTAGCCGCACCTTTGTCGCGTGCACTGAGCTCTCGGTACACCGTCTGCATCAATTCAGCATCGGGCTGGGTGGCCAGCCAATGGCGCACCCGGTTGGCGCGTTCGCCCGAAGTGGGTGCAGAAAATACGCCGCCCGTGGCCGAGTCAAGCGCTTGTAATTCGTTGGATAGTTGGGTGTTCACAGACGCATTTTAATTCCTGTTTCTGATTTCTCAGGCTGTGCAGACTCACTCTTGGTTTACAGCCACTTGGCCGGTCTGCTAGAGTGGCTGTCATGTTGGCGCTGAAAACTCTGCAGATCGGCCTGAAAACCTTCGTCCAAGATGTGGCCGATGGTTTTTTTGCCATCACCCACAATGGCTTGGCCTTGGTGGGTTTGTTGGTGTTTTGTGTGATCACGGTCTTTAGCATGCGGCCCGACTTGCAGTACAGCGCCGAAACTTTTTTGATCAGTTGGCTGCAAGACCGCCAAGGTGATGCCTCGATGGCCTCAGAGCGGGCGACCGCTGTGCGCCCCACCGATTTACCCAAACAACAATCGAATTTGGCTTTTTGGCTCAGCCGCAAATACAAGGTAGGGGCTGAGCCCATCAGTGCCTTGGTGGCCGAAGCCTATGAATCGGGCCCCAAAGCCCAGGTCGATCCGCTGCTGATTTTGGCGGTCATGGCGATCGAGTCCAGCTTCAATCCGTTTGCCCAAAGTCCAGCTGGCGCACAAGGTTTGATGCAAGTGATGACCAAGGTGCATGTGGACAAATATCAAAACTTTGGCGGTCAATTGGCCGCCTTTGACCCCTTGTCCAACATCAAAGTCGGGGTCTATGTGTTGCGCGATTGCATCAACCGCGCCGGCAGCACCGAAGGTGGCCTGAAGCTGTATGTCGGTTCGGTGGACAACTCCAGCGCCAGTTACGTCGGCCGAGTCATGGCCGAATACAACCGATTGCAGCGCGTGGCTCAAGGCAAATCGGTGCCCACCACCGAACCCACGGCTGGCTCGGTGGCCGCAGCAGGCCTAGAGAACTTGTGGGAAAAAGCCCAACGCTTGGTCACCCCTGGCGACAAAACGACGCCTGAGCCTGACGCCAACAAATGACGAGGCTGTGCTCTAAAATACGCATCGACGCGTGACTGGCGATAGGCTGATGCACAAGCAGCCGACGTGGACCATCCCCCAAAGGGTCACACCACGATGGAGCGCGTCTGACTTCAACGTCATGCGCCGATCGCCTGGGCAGCCCGCAAGCCTGCTTGCAGCGACATCACTCAGACACAAAGGACTGCCACCATGTACGATCGTCAACATCTGGTTCAACACACCGACCCCGAACTGTTTGCGGCCATCCAGGCCGAGAACGCCCGCCAAGAACATCACATTGAACTGATTGCCAGCGAAAACTACGCATCGCCAGCGGTCATGGCGGCCCAAGGTTCGCAATTGACCAACAAGTACGCCGAGGGCTACCCTGGCAAGCGCTATTACGGCGGTTGCGAAAACGTCGATGTGGCCGAGCAACTGGCCATCGACCGAATCAAGCAACTGTTTGGGGCCGATGCGGCCAACGTGCAGCCGCACTGTGGTGCATCGGCCAACGAGGCCGTGTTTTTGGCCTTTCTCAAACCCGGCGACACCATCATGGGGATGAGCCTGGCCGAGGGCGGGCACTTGACCCACGGCATGCCGCTGAACATGTCGGGCAAGTGGTTCCAAGTGGTCTCCTACGGCTTGAATGCCAAAGAAGAGATTGACTACGATGCCATGGAGCAAAAGGCCCGTGAAACCCGACCCAAGTTGATCGTGGCCGGTGCCTCGGCTTACAGCCTGCGCATCGACTGGGCCCGCTTTGCCAAGGTGGCCAAAGAAATTGGCGCCATCTTCATGGTGGACATGGCCCACTATGCGGGATTGATCGCCGCGGGCGTGTATCCCAACCCCGTACCGCATGCCGATGTGGTGACTTCGACCACCCACAAAAGCTTGCGTGGCCCGCGCGGCGGCATCATTTTGATGAAAGCCGAGCACGAAAAAGCCATCAACAGCGCCATCTTTCCCGGCCTTCAAGGCGGCCCTCTGATGCATGTCATCGCCGCCAAGGCCGTGGCCTTCAAAGAGGCTTTGGCACCCGAGTTCAAGGCCTATCAACAACAAGTCATTCGCAACGCCCAAATCGTGGCGGACACTTTGACCCAGCGGGGCCTTCGCATCGTCAGTGGGCGCACCGAAAGCCATGTGATGCTGGTGGACCTCAGGTCCAAGGGCATCACCGGCAAAGAGGCCGAGGCCGTGCTGGGCCAAGCCCACATGACGATCAACAAAAACGCCATCCCCAACGACCCCGAAAAACCCATGGTCACCAGCGGCGTGCGCATTGGCACACCGGCCATGACCACCCGAGGCTTCAAGGACGAAGAAGCTCGCATGACCGCCAACCTGATCGCCGATGTGCTGGATCATCCGCGCGACGCCCGTCACATTGAGGCGGTGCGGGCCAAGGTCAATGCCTTGACCGCGCGTTTTCCGGTCTATCGCTGAAATGGTTGCCGCGTGAAATGCCCTTTTTGCGGACACCTTGAAAGCCAGGTGATAGAAACCCGCCTGGCCGAAGAAGGCGACACCATCCGCAGGCGACGTCAATGCGTGGCCTGCGAAAAACGCTTCACCACCTACGAAAAGCCCGAGGTCAACTTCCCGGCCATCGTCAAAAAAGACGGTCGGCGAATCGAATACGAGCGCGACAAATTGCGCGCCAGCATGAACCTGGCGTTGCGCAAACGTCCCGTCAGCACCGAGCAAATTGACTCGGCCATCGAGCGCATCGAAGAAAAGTTATTGTCCCAAGCCCTGCGCGAGATCCCATCGACCCGCCTGGGTGAGATGGTCATGCGCGAATTGCGCAAACTCGACAAAGTGGCCTATGTGCGCTTTGCCAGTGTCTACCGCAGCTTTGAGGACATTGACGACTTCAAAACCCTGGTCGACGAAGTGCGCCGCTGAAGTCCGGCCCAAGGGTGAGTCCTGGGAGCAACCAGGATGCGCCCAGGTGCACCCTTCACTGTCACATGCGCATTGCCCCCGTGCGCTCAGCGCAGCAGCATGGGGACATGACACGCCAAAGCCCTTTTGACACATGGCTGTGCCCTGCTCGATGGGCAGGGTTCGTGTGGTTCGATGCGCTGTGTGCATTGGCACTGACGGGCGTGTGGCTGAGTTGGTCTTTGCCACAGGCCGCACAACTGATGGGTCGCTACAGCGTGATCCAAGCCAGTGCCCAGTTTGAGCACGACTGGCGT
Source organism: uncultured Limnohabitans sp. (assembly GCA_963923185.1). Lineage (GTDB taxonomy): Bacteria > Pseudomonadota > Gammaproteobacteria > Burkholderiales > Burkholderiaceae_C > Limnohabitans. Next base: position 4,487 of record CAWUNN010000134.1, read on the forward strand.
CGCGCTCGTTTCAGTGCCCAGCAGCTGGCACAAACGGTTCGTTTGCAGCCCCTGAACGGCTGTGCCACACCCGGCACGGGCTGGCCTTGTGGTTGGCAAATCATCATTGAAGCCACAGGACAGGTGTTGCACGAAACCCATTTGCCCTCGGGCTTGATGGTCACCACCAAGCCCTCGAATGTGTGGCGCATCGATGCCTGGGGTGAACCGCTGAGTGGTGGCGCCAGCATTTTGTTTCAGTTCAGCCCCAATCCAGGTCTGACACCGCAACTGTTGTGTGTGAATGTGCTGGGCCGCTTGCGCCGCATCCAAGGACTGACATGCACCAACTGACAACCACCAGGCCTAAGGGATGGGCGCTGCTGGACGCTTTGATGGCTTTGGCCCTGTGGTCGACCGTGGGGATCGGCTTGATGCTGCAAACCCGACATTTCATCACCCAACAACGCTCGACCTGGTTGCAAATTCAGGCCACCGAATGGTTGGCCGATGCCATCGAGCGCTTGCATTTGTCTCAAGCTGGCACGCCCATGCAATTGGATTGGGGGCAAACGCTGCATGCCAACACTTGCATGTCCAGCGATTGCAATCCTGCCGATTGGCGCAACAGCCTGCTGGCCGACTGGCAAACCCGACTGGGGCGTGACATGCCCTTGGCCCAGGCCTGGTTCAGCCCTTGGACGGTTGATGCACGCTTGCAAGTGGTGGGCTTACGGTGGCCAGACCCCAGCGCCAAAGGCGCCAGCCCACCGTTGATCACCAACTGTCCCGCGGGTTGGCAATGTCTGGCGGCCTTGGCTTGGCCATGAAGTCACCCTCATACGCCCTGAACCGGGGCTTGAGCCAAATCGAGATGTTGGTGGGCCTGAGCATCGGCTTGGGGCTCTGGCTGATCGCTTGTCATGCTTGGGGGGTCAATCAACAATGGCTGGGCGACCGCGACAGCCATCAAGAGTTGTTGGACCGCACCCCCACCTTGCACCGCTTGCTCAGTCGCTTGACTCGTCAAGTCGGATCGCGCCCCTTGGTGTTCAATGGCACCCAGTGGCAAGCCTCTGCCGCATACACCGCGCTGCCATGGGGCAGCAACCCCACTTGGGTGCATGCCCGAGGCATCCATGACCAACCCGCCAACTACCCCAGTTGCCAAAACACCCGTGTATGGTCATCCATACCCAGCTACGCACCGGCGTGGATTCAAGACCAATTCAGCCTTCAATCGGGTCAACTCAAGTGCAAAGACCTCTCGCAAGGCAGCGCCACTTGGCAGGGCTGGGTTGATCAGACCACGTCTTGGCA
>CAWUNN010000135.1:0-5770 GCA_963923185.1 uncultured Limnohabitans sp.
ACGGTGCGCTGTGCGAGGTGTTTAGGCAGGTGCACATGGCTCACCGCCTTGCGCGCCGGCGGTGCCGACTCGGTCGGTGCGTGCCGCCAAAACATGTATCCACACCCCAAAGACAACAGCGCGGGGGCCACAAAGGCCATGCGCCAACCAAAAAATTGCACCCAAAACCCGGTGGACAAGGCCGCCAAAGCAATGCCCATGTTGCCCGCTAAACCGTTGATGCCAATGGTCATGCCAGGGGTTTTGCTACCCTGCACCAGCAGCGGGATGCCCACCGGGTGGTAGATCGAAGAAAACAAGCCCAGCACCGTCAGGGCGACCGCCATTTGCCACGGGGCTTGGGTGAATGCGACCGTCAAAGAAGACAAACCGATGCCAAAGTAAAAGACCAGCATCATGCGCCGACGCCCCCACAAATCACCCAGTCGGCCAGCCGGGATGGAACCGATGCCGAACATGACAAAGGCCCCTGCGGTGTAAGGCATCAGGTCTTCCCAACGCTGAAACCCAAAGTCTTTGGCGATGGCGGCGACCGCGGTGGCAAAGATCAACAAAAACAGGTGATCCAAGGCATGGCCCACGTTGAGCAATAAGGCGGTCAGACGATTCATTGAACGCATTGTGCATCAGGGGGCCACGCCCACTTGTCAACTGCAAGACTGGGGCCACTGAGCCCAACGGCCCACATGACCCCGTGGTTCAGTCGCTCAGTAAGTTTCCAGGTGCAAACGGCCTTGGGTTTGCAGCGACAGGGCCACTGCGTCCCAATCCAGACCGGCACCGGTTGCGATGTCGCGCAAGGCCATCACCACGCCCTCTTCCATGCTCTTGAGTCCGCACACATAAAAGTAGGCATTGGGATCGCGCAGCATGGGCAGCAAATCGGCAGCGCGTTCGCGCATGGCGTCTTGCACATAGCGCTTGGGCTTGTTGGGCTCGCGCGAAAAGGCAAAGTGGATGTCAATGAAGTCTTTGGGCAGGTTTTGCAAGGGGCCAAAGTAAGGCAACTCTTGCGGCGTGCGAGCACCAAAGAACAGCATCAGTTTGCCACCTTCGAATTTGCCACTTTGGCGCAAGCGGCGGCGCCACTCGGTCATGGCCCGCATCGGGGCACTGCCCGTGCCTGTGCAAATCATGACGATGTGCGACTTGGGGTGGTTGGGCATGAGGAAGCTGGTGCCAAAAGGACCAATCACCTCCACCGTTTCACCCACAGCCAGGTCACACATGTGGTTGGAGGCCACGCCGCGCACCGGCCGACCCTGATGGTCTTGCAGCACCCGCTTGATGGTCAGCGACACGTTGTTGTAGCCCGGGCGCTCACCATTGCGTGGGCTGGCGATCGAATACTGACGCGCATGATGGGGTTTGCCGTGGGCGTCCACGCCCGGGGCAATGATGCCAATCGACTGACCTTCTAACACTGGAAACGGCATGGCCCCAAAGTCCAACACGATGTGATGCGTGTCGTACTCTTTGCCCACCTCGGTCACCCGCACATTGCCCACGACGGTGGCACGAATCGATTTTTGAGCAGCCTTGGGGCCGTACAGGTTGGTGTAGGCATGGGCCGCCGACCAAGGTGGAGCGGCAGATCCCAACACCTGAAAGGCCGGTGCAACAGCGGGCGATGACAACGACGCTGCGGTGGCCTGCGCAGTGCTGGGAGGCTGGGGTGTCGCGGCCACCCCGCCGGTGAGCTCGCTCAACGCTTGCTCACTGAGATTGGCGGGCAACTCGTCCCAACCCAACTGGTCGCTGATGCTGTAAGCACGCGCTTTGGGCATGGTGCGCCAGTTGTCGATCGACCCGGTGGGACATGGCGGCACACAGGCCATGCACAGGTTGCACTTGTCGGCATCGACCACATAGTTGCGGCTGTCGTGGGTGATGGCCCCCACCGGACAAGTGGCCTCGCAGGTGTTGCAGCGAATGCAAATCTCGGGGTCGATCAGGTGCTGCTGAATCAGGACGGCGGCTTCGCTCATGATCAATTGAAGCGGATGTATTCGAAGTCCACCGGCTGGCGGTTGATGCCCATGACCGGAGGTGCGATCCAGTTGGCAAATTTGCCAGGCTCGACCACACGGCCCATCAAACTGGCCACATAGGCACGGTCTTCGCCAGTGGGCAACCACTCTGAGACTTTGGCGTTCCATTCGGCGTCGCTGACCACGCGGCCATCGGGGCTGATCTTGGTGCCGGCCAAAGCGCCAATGTTGCGATGAAAGGCCTTGTGCGGCACCGTCAAACGAAACGGGATGCCGGCTTTGTCGATCACACGGTTCCAACGATCGACACCCCCCTTCGAGTCGGTGATGTAGTCGTCGCGCAGCACCTCGTTCAAGGCATTGAGCATGGGCACTTCTTTCTCGCTGATCTGACCGTTGGCGACTTCCAGCACTTTGTAGCTTTGTCCTTTGAGCACATGGTCGTCGCTGCGCTTGCCCTCTTCATAGCGGCCTTTCAGGCCCGAGCTGTAGAAAGTGGCAGCGTTCGATGACTGATCGGCACCGAACAAGTCGATGGTGACGCTGAAGTGGAAATTCAAATATCGCTGGATGGTGGGCAAGTCAATCACGCCAGCGGCGCGCAGCTTGGCCACATCGTCGGTCTTGAGCTGGTTCATCATGTCCACGGTGCGCTGGATCACGCGGCTGACCCCTGACTCACCCACAAACATGTGGTGCGCCTCTTCGGTCAACATGAACTTGGTGGTGCGCGCCAGCGGATCAAAGGCCGACTCGGCCAAGGCACACAGTTGGAATTTACCGTCGCGGTCGGTGAAGTAGGTGAACATGAAAAACGACAACCAGTCGGGTGTTTTTTCATTGAAGGCTTCCAAGATGCGCGGGTTGTCCTCTTGACCGCTGCGGCGCTCAAGCAGGGCCTCGGCCTCTTCGCGGCCATCGCGGCCAAAGTATTTGTGCAGCAGGTAGACCATGGCCCACAGGTGACGGCCTTCTTCGACGTTGACCTGAAACAGGTTGCGCAAGTCGTACTGGCTGGGACAAGTCAGGCCCAGATGTCGCTGCTGCTCGACCGAGGCGGGTTCGGTATCGCCTTGGGTGACGATGATGCGGCGCAGGTTGGCGCGGTGCTCACCAGGCACGTCTTGCCAAGCGGCCTCGCCCATGTGGTCCCCAAAATGAATCTTGCGATCTTGCTCGGCCGGGTTCAAAAAGATGCCCCAACGGTAGTCGGGCATCTTGACGTGACCAAATTGGGCCCAGCCCTGGGGGTCCACACTGACGGCGGTGCGCAGGTAGACGTCAAAGTTTTGTGAACCATCAGGCCCCATGTCTTGCCACCACGACAGGTAATTGGGCTGCCAGTGTTCCAGCGCGCGTTGCAAGGTGCGGTCTTCTGCCAGGTTGACGTTGTTGGGAATCTTCTCGCTGTAATTGATGCTGGACATGGTGTGCTCCTGATTAAACGCGGTTGAGATCGAAGACGGCTTTTTCGCCTTTGCCAAAGACTTTCAGTGCGCCCTTTTCGCCAACGGCATTGGGGCGGTTGAAGATCCAGTTTTGCCAGGCGCTCAAGCGCCCAAAAATGCGGGTTTCCATGGTCTCGTTGCTGGCAAAGCGCAAGTTGGCTTCCAGACCCGTCAGGCCATCGGGTGACATGGCGGCGCGCTCTTCAATGGCCAGTCGAATTTCATCGTCCCAATCGATGTCGTCGGGGGTCGAGGTGACCAGACCCAACTCAAGGGCTTGGCGGGCATCGAGCGATTGGCCCACTGCCGAGGCCACTTTGGCCATGGCCGCGGTCTCTTCGTAAAAGCGACGCTGCAAACGGCTTTGGTGATTGACCATGGGCAATCGCCCCAAGTTCAACTCGGTCAGCTGCAAGCGCGGGGCTTGCTCGGGGCTGTCGGGCAACTCCAACATGTAGGCGCGATCGGCAGCAAAGGCCAACTCGGCCAAAGCGCCGACAAAGCAAGAACCTTGATCGATCAGGGCAAACAACGATCGCGAGGACACATCGATGCGGGCCAGGGTGCGGCGCAACAGTCCCAGGGTTTCGTTCACCAACCAGTGGGCCTGGTGGCTGGCCAGCCACTCATCGGACTGGCGCGCCAAATCGGCGTCGCCACGGGTGCGCAGCAACCACGTGCCGACATCGAGCTCGTTGGTGCGCAGGGACAAAATCGCGTCGTCCAACTCGCGCGCCATCTGCAAGGGGTACCAGCTGTCGCCTTGGGCCAGCATGGCCTCGGGTGTGGCGGGCAAAGCAGCCTTGGGGGCGGATACCGTCAACGTGGCGGTGCGTCGCGCACGGTCGATTTGCACCTGCACATATTCATAGGTCAAGCCATCGGCGCTGACGGTTTTCTTCAAAGGGTTGAGCTTGACACCTTGGCCGGCAGCGCTCAGGCCTGGGCGCTTGCTGGTGCTGGCCAGGGCTTGGGCCCGCTCGGCGGTTTGCTGAGCAAATTGAGCTGGCTTGGCGATCGCATCAACCAAGCGCCAATCGACCGCGCGCTGACCGCGCACGCCCTCGACACTGGTGCAAAAAATGTCGGCGTGGTCATGGCGCACATGGCGCTTGTCGGTGACACGGGTCAATCCACCGGTGCCGGGCAACACGCCCAACAAAGGGACCTCGGGCAAAGAGACTGAAGACGAGCGGTCATCGACCAACAAAATTTGGTCGCATGCCAAAGCCAGCTCGTAGCCCCCACCGGCACAGGCGCCATTGACTGCGGCCAAAAATTTCAGGCCGTCATGGCGGCTAGAGTCTTCGATGCCATTGCGCGTCTCGTTGGTGAACTTGCAAAAGTTGACCTTCCAGGCGTGGGTGGACAAACCCAGCATGAAAATGTTGGCGCCAGAACAAAAGATGCGATCACGCAAACTGGTCACCACCACGCTTTTGACTTCGGGGTGCTCAAAGCGGATGCGCTGCAAAGCATCGTGCAACTCGATGTCCACGCCCAAGTCGTAGCTGTTGAGCTTGAGTTTGTAGCCCGGTCGAATGCCGCCGTCTTCATTGATGCTCAATTTCAAGGTGGCCGTCTCACCCTCGACGCTCAACGACCAATGCTGGTAGCGGCTGGGGTGGGTTTGGTAATCAACGGTTTGGGGGTTCATGGTTTGTCTCCTCGGATGAACTGCATCATAATGCATATTTGATCCAAGTAAAATGCATTTTTATGCATTTCTTAGTTTTTTAGTGGGTTATTGCCGTTCTGCACCTGCCATCGGCAAACGCAACACCTGGCGCACCTGCAAGCGCAGCAAACGAAAGGTTTGCTCCAGGTCTTGGGCGCTGGTGTCCAAAGCCAAATCGGCCTTGGCATAAAACGGGGCACGCCCCTCCAAAATGCGCTTGAGGTCATCCATGGCCTCTTTGCTGGCCGCCATGGGGCGCAAATCGCCCTGCGCCGCCACCCTGGCCATGTGATCCTCGGGTTGGGCCTGCAACCAGATGGTGAAGCAGTGGGTCAGCACTTCGTTGAAGGTGGCCGGATCAGAGACCAAACCACCGGGGGTGGCGATGACGACCTCGGGGTAAATCTGAATGGTTTCTTCCAACGCCCGCCGCTCGTAGCGGCGGTAGGCGTTGGTGCCATACAGGCTGTGGATTTCGCTGATGCTGCAACCGGCAAATTGTTCGATTTGGCGACTCAGGTCGACAAAGGCAAAGCCCAAGTCGCTGGCCAAGCGCTGGCCCAGGGTGGTTTTGCCTGCCCCGCGCAGGCCGACCAAGGCGATGCGGTTGGACCTGGCCTGCGAGGTGTCGTGGCTGCCAAACATCTCGCCCA
>CAWUNN010000136.1:0-5747 GCA_963923185.1 uncultured Limnohabitans sp.
TGTGCCGCTTGAGCTGGTCGTGCCCGTGCTGTTGGTTGTGCTGGACGAGGTAGACGTGGACGTGGTCGGCGTCGAACTGGCGGTGGTGGATGAAACAGAGGTGACCATGTCGGTGTCTTAATCTCTAGGTGATCGGAATGAGATCAAAAAACTTGAGTCATTTCAGATAGTCAAACAAATTCAGTTGTGAGATCTTGGCAAAGCTGCTTTGGGCCGCTTGCAAACTGAGCATTTGCTGATTCATGTTGGTGACCGCCGAGGCATAGTCCAAGTCTTGGACGTTGGAGATGGTGGTTTTCAGGTTCAGCGTGGTCGCATCGATGACGCTGGTTTGGTGATCCAAGATGCTTTGCTCGCTGCCCACTTTGGCCTGGGCCAGGCTCATGCCTTGCTGCATGGCATCGACCTCGGTCAAACCCCTTTGCATGGCCGACTGGTCGCTGTTTTGAACGCCATGGATCAATTCATCCAAGGATTGGAAAAAGCCAACCCCTTTGGTGTTACCCGTCCCATCGGTGCGGTTCAAGCTGACAAAAGCATCGGTGCCCGTGCGGTTCAATGCCATCGACAGCTGATCGCCAATTTTGACCTGCATGCGGGTTTGATCACCCTTGTAGATCGGATAGCCGTCTGGGCCCATGGCAAAAGCCGCTTGGCTGACTTTGCTGCCTGAGAACAAGTAATTGCCACTGCTGTCTTGGGTGTTGGCCAAGCTCAGCAATTCATCGCGTTGCGCTTGCATTTGGGTGGCGATGGCTTGGCGATCTTGCGAGCCCAAAGTGCCGTTGGAGGCCTGCACGGCCAACTCTTTGAGGCTGACGATCAAATTGTTGGCGCTGCTCAGTGCAGTGCTTTCGGCGTCCAGCCTGGTTTTGACGTTGTCCACCGAGGATTGATAACTGGTTTGGGCGCTCAGCACGCTGTTCAAGCGTTGCAAGGCCGCGGCCTTGTCGGGGGCATCGCTGGGGTTGACCAATTGCTTGCCTTGCGCCAATTGGGCTTGCAGTTGCGCCAGTTTGCTTTGGGCGTCGCTCATTTGTTGAGCGCCACGGTTGAAAAGAAGTTGATTCGATATCATCATCTCAGCGACTCCTATTGCACCTGCAAGATCGACTGGAACACCGCACTGGCCACTTGCATCACCTTGGCCGAAGCTTGATAAGCCTGTTGGAAGCGAATCAAATCGGTGGCCTCTTGGTCCATGTTGACGCCAGAGACTTGGTCTTTGGCAGAAACGGCTTGATCGTTGACCACTTTCAATGCCGACTGAGAGATGGTGGCTTGACTGGCAATGTTGCCCATGTCGTTGACTTGGTCGATGTAGGCTTCACCCAAAGTTTTGTTGCCACCTACCACGTTGGCTTTTTTCAAATCGACCATGTCCAACATGTTTTGGTTATTGCCCGTGCCATCCAGGTTGCCATCGATGGTGTAGATGTCGTTGGCTTGGGGCGGTGCCGTGAAATTGACTTGAAGCCCTTGGTAAGTGATGCCGGGGTTCAGATGACCCGGATCAAAGGCATGAGACGCCACCTCGGTGTTGGTTTGGGTGTCCCAAATGGTGTAATGCTTGGCCGAGTCAAACTTGATTTGCAGCGAGGATTGGCGCAAGTCTTGTTTGGGGTCGATCGGTGCGCCCGTGAAGCTGGCTCCGATGCGTGCCGTGCTGCTGGTCAGGTTGCTGCCGGTGACAAACACCAACAGGTCTTCGTTGGCTTTGCCTTGCAGGTAGGCCCCGGTGTTGAATCCCAACTTGCTCAGGTCATCGGGCGAACCCGGTGGAGTGCCTTTGCTTGAAAAGCCCAACTCGATGGGGGTGCTGGTGCCGGGGACCAAATCGCGCGTGATGGACACTTGCCCCGTGTAAGTGCCATTGGCCAGACCCAAGGCATTGGGAATGGCGCCAGAGACCACGATGTCTTCGCCGGTGTGGGCCGCCGTGTTGCTGATCAGCAAATTGCCATCGGCATCGAAGGTGGCCATCAGATTGGTGCTGCCAGATGAGTTATTGATGGCAGTGGCCAAATCTTTGACATTCGAGACCCCGGTGGTGATGGTTTGACCGTTCAAAACCAAGGGTTTGCCCAAGGCGATTTGTGCGGGGCTGAACTTGAGCACGTTAGTGGCGGTGGCATGCACGCCACTGACCTGCGCCGCATTGAGCCAATTGCTGACATCTTTGGCTTGCAAGGTCTTGCCAGCTGCTACCGTCAAAGGGCCCAGGGCTTGACCGTTGAGCACCAACGAACCGTTGCCCACAATGGTCCCAGTCAGCCCTGTGGGAATCGAGCCCCCTTGCAACAAGGCTGGCAAGGTTTTAGGGGGCAGGGGTGTCTGCAAGGTGGGGTCTTTGATGCTCATGTCCCACTGAGGCTGCAAGCTGACATCGGCCCGGGCACCGTAGAAAACGGTCATGTCTTTGTAGCCATTGGGGCCAGATTGGTTCAGGTATTGCGTGCCCACTTCCGCGCCGGGGTTGAACCCATTGTCGGGGGTCACCAAAGCACTGATCTGGTCAGAGCTCAGCGGTGTTCCCAAGAGTTGCTGGCCGTCTCGGGTGAACACTTGCAGGTTTTGCCCAGCAGCCCCTTGCATGTAGACGTTGATGTTTTGCAATCCATTGGGAATGGTGGCGACCGCCGCAAACGGATGGCTGGGGGTGGTGGTGAACAGGGTTTGAGGTTTGGCTGAATTCCCAATCGCATCGACCAAAGAGGCTGGGCCCGTCCATGAGGGGGCTTGGTAGGCCACCGTCGTTTGTGTATCGCTGGTGTTGGTGGCCGAGTTGCTGATGCGAAATTGAGACGCTGTGGCAATGCGCTGCGGATCGCTGATGGCCAATTGCATGCCAGCGGCAGCGCTGCTCGCACTGGGGTCGATGGTGAACAAAGGGGTGCCCACTTGGCCGTAGGCATCGATGCCGTTGCTTTGGATCTTGTTGACTTCTTGGACAAAGGTGGTGGCCAACGCATCCAGTGATGAGCGGCTGCTGCCCAGCACTTGTTCTCGGAAAGACATCAAACCCGCCAGTTTGCCACTGGTGATCGAGGTCAGTGGCTGAGCGACCCCATTGGGGTCCAAGATCAAGCTGACTTTCTCTGGTGCTGAAGAGTTGTAATTGGCGCCTATTTTGAAGGCCTGGCTGCCAGAGACCACGACATCTCTGGAAAATGACGGGCCCAGACTGACGCTGACGGTGCCATTGTCGGCAAACTGGGTGTTGACATGGGCATAGTCGGATAAATTTTTGAGCAGGGTGTCTCGCTGATCCAATAAATCAGAGGGTTGATCAGAGACCGATTTTTGTTTGGCCAATTGGTTGTTGACCTGGGCCAAAGCGGCGGTGATGGTGTTGATTTGACCCACATCGTCATTGACCGCCTGCGTGGTCTCGTTTTGAATCAAGTCAAGTTGACCCGACAGCTCATTGAAACGAGAACTCACTCCACTGGCATCCGAGATGAAGCTGCCGCGCAAGGCGCCTGAGGCCGGGTCGGTCGAGAGCTGTTGGGCAGAGTTGAAAAAATTGTCCAACGCACTGCTCAAGCCCATGGTGCTGCTGCCCATCACATTGACGATTCGATTGGTGTAATCGACCATGGGTTGTTGGCTGAGGTAATCGCTGTTGCTGTTGCGGGCATTGGCCTCTAAAAATGCGTCGTACTGTCTGGCGATGCCCGCCACGTTGACGCCCGTGCCCATGAACAACTGCCCCGATTTGGAGATCGGGTTTGCTTGCAGCGAGCTGACCTCTCTGGAGTAACCGGGTGTGGCGGCGTTTGCAATGTTGTTGCTGACCGTGGCCAATGCACGCTGGTACGAAGAGACGGCACTGCTGGCGATGCTGGTGATGTCGCTCATGAATCACCTCCCAAGGGCTTTGGGGGTAAATTCAGTGGCAAACCCTTGGTGTCACGCAACGGCAAGCCCGATGGTGCAACGGGTTGGGTCAAAGGCAGTCCTGCGCGCGGTGGATCCAACGCAAAGGGTTTGCCAGAGGTTTGTAAACCTTGGCTTTGCATGAGGTCTGCTGTTTTGGCGGCTTCTATTTTTTGTTTTTCCAAATGAGCCACCAGCATGTTGGCCAGACCGGCGCCACCTCTTTGGGCCATCTTCATGGCAACTTCTTTGTCGAACATGTTTTCAAATGTTTCGGTGGCACTGCTGCTGGTCAACTCGCTTTTTTCGATGGTTTGGCGCATCGATTTCAGCATTTCTTGCAAGAACATCGCTTCAAATTGCTGAGCCGTTTCCTTCAACGCGGCCGATGAATTTTGGTGGGCCTGGCCCTTGAGTTGGCCCAGCCCTTCAAAGTCCAAATAGGACTTGGTGTTGGGAACAATGGGCGTGTCCATCAGAGAACCGATCAAATGACCAACAACTCGGCGCGCAGGCTGCCTGAGCTTTTCAAGGCTTCAAGGATGGCGATCAAAGCCGACGGGGTGGCGCCCACTTGGTTGACAGCGTCGACAATTTGACGCAAATCCACACCGGGTTGAAACAAGAACATGGGTTTGTTGGGCTCTTTGACCTCGATGGTTGAGTTTTGAACCGCGGCGGTCTGGCCTTGCGAGAAGGGGCCCGGTTGAGACACTTCGTTGGTGGTTGAAATCGACACAGTGATGGTGCCATGGGTGACCGCAGCAGCCGAGACTTTGACGTTGCGGCTGATCACCACGGTGCCGGTTTTGGCATTGACCACCACCCTGGCCGGTGGGTCACCTGGGTTGACGTCCATGTTCTCGATCATGGACATGAAGGCGACCCGCTGGGTTTGGTCTTGAGGCGCTTGCAGACTGATGGACACGCCATCCAAGGCCCTGGCCACATCCTCGCCAAAGCGCTGGTTGATGGCCGTGACGATGGCATTGGTGGTGGTGAAGTCGGCTTCGCGCACATTGAGCATCACGCGCTCTGCGCGATCAAATGGGTTGTTGACCATGCGCTCGACCGTGGCGCCACCCGGAATCCGCGAAGAGGTCGGAACGCCAATGGCCACTTTAGAGCCAGCAGAGGTGCTGTCGATGCCGGTGGCGTTGAGTGAGCCTTGTGCCAACGCATAAATCTCACCATCGACCCCGCGCAAATTGCTCAGCAGCAACACGCCGCCGCGCAAGCTCGATGCTTTGCCGATCGCTGCCACGTTGACATCGATTTTCTGTCCAGGCTTGGCAAAGCCAGGCAATTCAGCAGTCACCATCACCGCGGCGACGTTTTTGACGTCGATTTTTCCGGTGCTGGCGGCGGTTTCAAAGTCTGCCAAGGGGCCTTCCACGGCCACCCCCAAACGGTACAACAAGGTCTTCATGCTTTGGGCGGTGAAGTTCACGTCCACGCCGTCACCCGTGCCTTGCAAACCCACCACCAAACCATAGCCAATCAGCTGGTTGGTGCGCATGGCCGCCACCGAGGCCAAGTCTTTGATGCGGTCGGCCATGGCATGGCCACAGAACAGGGCCAATCCAAGGGTGAGCCAGCGCAATGTGTTCATGAGGTTGTGTCCTGTCAACATTCAAAAGGGCCAAAATTTCAGCAAAAAGCTGGTGCCCCAACCGGCCTTCGATGCGTTGGCCATGTCGCCCGTGCCGCGGTAGACGATTTGTGAATTGGCCAAACGGCGCGATTGAACCGTGTTGTTGGGGGCAATGTCATCGGTTCTGACGATGCCACTGACTTGGATGATTTCGGCGCCCTCGGTCAAAGCCAATTGCTTCTCGCCCCTGACGACCAAATTGCCATTGCGCATG
>CAWUNN010000137.1:0-5746 GCA_963923185.1 uncultured Limnohabitans sp.
AGAGACAGGTGTAATTGCGCTTGATGCCCTTCCAGCGCGGGTTTTGTGCCCAATCTTTTTCCAGGGCTTCGATTTGTTGCTGACGGCTGAGTTGATCATTGAGGGACTGAGGCATGAAAGGCTCCTGAGGTTGAATGGTGGGACATCGAATATTTCTCATTTCGATGAACTCAGTGTAAGAGCGATCACGTTCAAATCTGATCTCTTATGTCTTATATAAGAATTTTATTTTTTCTTTCAAATTCAATGGCTTAATTATTGTTTTTTGTAATGCGATAATCATTTTCTCATATTGGGAAATTTTGCTGCGCCGCATCAAGTCCATTTATCACGATATGAAATACCTTTTCATGGGTTCTTTTGTTTTCAGCACCTCAAACAGGCGCGTTCAAGCCATCAACACCCAAGCGCGAACTCGAATGCGCCATTTCATTTCAGAGAGAAAAAACAACATTTCCCTCTGAAAAAATCGTAATTCCCCTTGGAAAATGGCATTTTTCCCTTTAGCATCCGTGGTGCTGCAAGCGTGCACGCTTGCAGTCAATCAATCAACTTCTAGAAGGAATTGAAATCATGGCAACTGCAAAGAAAAAAGCACCGGCTAAAAAAGCCGCTCCCGCGAAAAAAGCCGCGGCCAAAAAACCTGTAGCCAAAAAAGCTGCAGCCAAGAAACCCGCTGCGAAAAAGCCAGCCGCTAAGAAGCCCGCCGCCAAAAAAGTAGCCGCCAAAAAGCCCGCTGCCAAGAAAGCCGCCGCCAAAAAGCCTGCTGCCAAAAAAGCGCCTGCCAAAAAGCGCACCCCCAACGCAGCATTCATGAAGCCCATGACCCCCAGCGCTGCCCTGGCCGCCGTGATCGGCAACGCCGCTGTGCCGCGCACCGAAGTGGTCAGCAAGCTGTGGACCTACATCAAGAAAAACGGCTTGCAAGACAAAGCCAACAAGCGCGCCATCAACGCCGATGCCAAACTGAAAGAAGTGTTTGGCAAAGCCCAAGTCACCATGTTTGAATTGGCTGGCTTGATTGGCAAGCACCTCAAGGGTTGATCCAAACCGCTTGAATCAAAAGGCCGCGCAAGCGGCCTTTTTTCATGCTGGCTTGGGCTGCGTGAGGGCACACGCTACACGGGCCCGCTCTTTAGCGTTTGGCTTTGTCCAATGCGGTTTGGCGAATCGCACTCAGGGTGGTGCGTGTGGTGATCACTTCGGGGTCCAACACGATCTCGATCAGTGTGCCGGTATCGGCCTTCAATGCCTGCGCGAACACGGGTTCAAATTCAGCCGTTTGGGTGATGCGCACGCCCGCATAACCATACGCTTTGGCCAAGGCGACAAAATCGGGGTTTTGCAATCGGCTGCCGCTTTCGTGGGTGGGGTATTCGCGCTCTTGATGCATGCGGATGGTGCCGAACATGCCGTTGTTGAGCAACACGATGATGCTTTTGCCGCCGTGTTGGACGGCAGTGGCCAATTCTTGTCCATTCATCAAAAAATCACCGTCACCCGCGATGGTGAAAGCGGTGCGACCGGTCACGATGTTGGCAGCGATGCCAGCCGGCACGCCATAGCCCATGGCCCCCGATGTGGGCGCCAATTGGGTTTTGTGACCTCGTCTCAGGCCATGGTAGCGATGGAATCGATGAACCCAGCTGGCAAAGTTGCCCGCGCCGTTGGTGATGACGGCATCGGCTGGCAACAGGCGGTTGACCACACCGATGATGGCGGCCATGTCGATGGGACCGGGCAAAGGCTGGGCTTGTAAATTGGCCAAATAGTCGGCGTGCATTTGCGTTGTGCGTCCAGCCCAAGGCAACTCGGGCGGCGCAGTCAGCACTTCCAGCGATCGAGCGGCCGCATTCATGGTCGACAAAATGGCCAGATCGGCGCGGTAAACGCGGTTGAGTTCTTCAGCCCCACCGTGGATGTGAACCAATTTTTGTTTGGGTTTGGGCGCCTGAATCAAGGTGTAGCCGCCGGTGGTCATCTCACCCAAGCGAGGGCCAATGACCAACAGCAAATCGCTGTCCATGATGTGTTGCGCCAATTTGGGCGAGGGTGCGATGCCCACATCACCGGCATATTGCTCATGGTGATTGTCAAAGGTGTCTTGGAAACGAAACGCATTGGCCACTGGCAATTTCCAGTTTTCTGCAAAGCGTTGCAAAGCTTGTGCAGCCTGTGGAGTCCAGCCACCTCCACCTGCGATCACCAACGGTTTTTGCGATTGCAGCAGCATCTCGCGCAGGGTGCGCAAAGCACCTGGGTCACTCCAGGCCTCAACGGCCTCGAGGCGCGGCAAAGGTTTGGCTTGAACGGGGCGAGTCAGCATGTCCTCAGGCAAGACCACCACCACCGGGCCAGGCCGGCCGTTCATGGCAGTGGCGAAGGCGCGCGACACGTATTCAGGAATGCGCTCGGGGTCGTCGATGCGCTCCACCCGCTTGGCCATGCCTTTGGTGTTGGGTCCGAAAAAACTGTTGTAGTCCACCTCTTGGAAGGCCTCACGATCGCGGCAATCGCTGCCCACGTCGCCCACAAAAAGCACCAATGGCGTGCTGTCCTGAAAAGCCGTGTGAACACCAATCGAAGCGTTGGTGGCACCGGGGCCGCGCGTGACAAAACAAACCCCAGGCCGCCCGGTGACCCTGGCCTGTGCATCGGCCATGTAGGCAGCCCCGCCCTCTTGGCGATTGATGATGAAGCGTATTTGGTCACGGTGGGCATGAAAGCCATCGAGCACCGCCAAATAACTCTCGCCGGGCACACCAAACGCATGGGTGATGCCTTGCTCGACCAAGCATTCGACCAGCAAGTGACCTGCCAATTTTGGACTCATGTTTGCTCCGAAAAATTCAAAGATGGGTGGGGGAACGGGTCAGGTTGCGAGTCAGCGCCAGCGACACCACACCCCCACACAGCAAAAAGAAAGCGGCTCCAGCCAATGTCAGGGCATCGTGCCCGTGGTCCATCAAAGGCCCAAAGATCAAAGGAGACACGGCTGAACCGACATCCAAGCCCGCAAAGACCAAACCATAGACCCGTCCGGTGGCCCCGACCGGAGTGGCTTTTTTGATCATCAAGTCTCGGGCGGGGGCACCCATGCCGACTGCCAGAGCGGTCAAAATCAAGGAAATGGGCGTGCCACGCGCACCCAACCAACCGGTGGCACTGACCAGCATCCATGCGGCAGCCACTCCCATGCAAATGGCCACGATGCGGTCGGCGTGCGCACCCCAACGTGCGGTGACAAAGCCTCCCAACAAATTGCCCAAAGCAGCCACCAGCAAATAAGCGGTCAAGGTCATGTTGGCCTGAACCAAGCTGATGCCATGCATGTTTTGCAAAATGGTCACCAAAAAACTTTGCACCACCGAATAGGTCATGGTCATGCAAAACAAAAAGACAAAGCTCCAAATCACCGCTGGCATGCGCAGCAGGTCTGCCACATTCAGGCTGGCCATTGGGGGACGGGTGGGGCTTGCATCACGGTGCGGCTCACTGGGCGTGTGCACATGAGCGTCGCGGGTCTCAAGCCAAGGGCTGCGCCACACACACAAGGCCATCAGCCCCACATACACACAGGCCGCGCCCAGGTAGGCGTAAGACCAATGGCCCAGGCTGCTCAAACCCACCATGAAAGGGGGGGCCACCGACCAGCCCAAGGTCCCCGACAGGTTGTGCACGCTGTAGGCATGCCCCAAACGCACGGGCGACACCTGGCGATTGATGACCGAATAATCCACTGGGTGGTAGACCCCGTTGCCCAACCCCAGCAAGGCGGCCCCTAAGAGCAAGCCAGGCATGCCTTGCGCTTGCGACAGGCCCAGACAGGCCACGGCCATCAAGCCCTGCGCCGCGTAAAGCACTTTGCGCGCGCCCAATCGATCGACCAAAAACCCCGAACTGGTTTGAGCCAAGAACGAGATCGCAAAAAACGCGCTCATCACCCCGCCCAAGCTGGCATAACTCAGGCCCAGTTCTTGGACAAAAAACGGGAACATGATGGGCAACAGCAGGTGCGAGAAATGCGAGCTGGCATGGCAGACCGAGATCAGGCCAATCACGCCCGCATCGCGCCGCCAGGGGGTGGAGGCCGTCAAAGAGCTCATGAGGCAGATTCAGTGGCCAAGCCCAAAGGATCCCCCGCGACCACGTCTTCGGCTTGGAACAAGGGGCCAACTTTGTAAATGCCACTGACGCGCAACACCAGCTCGTCTTGGACTTTGAGCAGTGCTTGGGTGAACACCAAGTTGCGGGTGGTGCGCAAAATCTGGGTTTCGGCCTGCACCCAATCGCCCACGCGGGCAGGCGCCAAAAAATCCATCTGCAAGCTGATGGTCGGGAAAAAATGGCGTGGCAAGTTGGTTTGGTAGGGCACGCAGATCGCCACCATCATGTCGGCCATCGAAGCCAGCATGCCACCATGGCACACCCCAGTCGGGTTGGTGTGACGCGGCTCTACCCGAAACCCGATCAAGACCTGACGCTGGCCATCGGACTGAATCAAACGGCCATACAAAGGACCGTTGATTTGCATGTAGGGACCACCGACTTTCAGTGGCTTGAATCCTGCAGGAATGAGAGGTGTAGCGCTGTTCATGGGGGTCTGGATCACAGGGTGCATCCTAACCCAGCCCAAGACAGCACTGTGACTGGCGCTGAAAGTTTACTTGGCCTTGACAAACTGGAATTCGCCGGGGGCGCGCACCGGATCGACCCGAACCGAGATGGTGTCTTTGGGGCCGAATTGCCCCTCGAGCATCAGTTTAGACAAGGGGTTCTCGATGCGCTGTTGAATGGCCCGCTTCAATGGGCGAGCGCCAAATACCGGATCAAAGCCGACCTTGGCCAATTCGGCCAAGGCGGGCTTGGACACATCCAGGGCCAGCTCAAGGCGAGCCAGACGTTGAGCCAACACTTGCAATTGGATGTCGGCGATGCGTGCAATGTGCTCGGCGTCCAGCCCATGGAACACCACGGTCTCGTCGATGCGATTCAAAAACTCGGGTCTGAAGTGTTGCTTGAGCTCTTCCCACACCGCATCTTTGATGTCTTGAGCATCTCGTCCCACCATGCTTTGGATGAGGTGTGAGCCCATATTGGAGGTCATGACAATGACGGTGTTTTTAAAGTCCACCGTGCGACCTTGACCGTCGGTCAAACGACCGTCGTCCAACACTTGCAACAAGATGTTGAACACATCTGGGTGGGCTTTTTCGACTTCATCGAGCAAGACCACGCTGTAGGGCTTGCGCCGTACCGCCTCGGTCAAATGACCGCCTTCGTCATAGCCCACATAACCTGGAGGGGCCCCAATCAATCGGCTGACCGAGTGTTTCTCCATGAATTCAGACATGTCAATGCGAATCAGGTGCTCTTCGCTGTCAAACAAAAAGCCCGCCAACGCTTTGCACAATTCAGTCTTGCCCACACCTGTGGGGCCCAAGAACAAAAACGAACCGGTCGGACGATGCGGATCACCAAGACCGGCGCGTGAGCGCCGGATGGCGTTGGAGACGGCGCTGATGGCCTCGTCTTGTCCCACCACACGCTGGTGCAAATGGCTCTCCATTTGCAAAAGTTTGTCGCGCTCGCCTTGCATCAGTTTAGAGACTGGAATGCCCGTGGCCCTGGCCACCACCTCGGCAATTTCTTCGGCACCGACTTGGGTGCGCAACAATTTGGGGGCGTTGCTGGCGCTGGCCTTGCTTTCTTTGGCCGTGGCCTCTTTCAGGCGTTTTTCCAAATC
>CAWUNN010000138.1:0-5733 GCA_963923185.1 uncultured Limnohabitans sp.
TCGATCATGGGCACCACACCCGAGGTGGACACCGTCAGGCGACGCCTAGAGAGGCCATAGCCATGATCGTCGAGCATGGCTTTCAAGGCCGGCACCAGGGCCGAGTAATTTTGCAAGGGTTCACCCATGCCCATCATGACCACGTTAGAAATCACGCGCACGGCCACACCCAGTTCGCGTCTCAAGTGGTGCTCGGCTTGCCACAATTGAGCCAAAATCTCGCCCGTCGTCAGATTGCGACTGAAGCCCTGATGTCCGGTCGAGCAAAAGCGACAGCCAACCGCACATCCCGCTTGGGAGGACACGCACAAGGTGCCACGATCGTCCTCAGGGATGTAGACCGTCTCAATGGCGTTGCCCTCGCCCACATCAAACAGCCACTTGATGGTGCCATCGTCCGACTCATGCATGGACAAGACCTTAAGTGGGGACACACAAGCCTGCTCTTTGAGCTTTTGGCGCAAAGACAAGGCCAAATCGGACATCTGATCAAAATCAGCTTGTCCGCGTTGGTGTATCCAGCGAAACAGCTGGGTGGCTCGAAAAGGCTTTTCGCCCAGGCTGGCGCAATAGCCAATCAAGCCATCGCGATCAAAGTCGAGAAGATTGATTCGCATGCACCTGGAGTGAGGGTCAGCCAATAGGGGGAAAAGCCCCCCTTTGTTCAACGGCTGTGGATGTTCAAACCGGCAAAGAAGAATGACACTTCGTGGCGGGCGGTATCAGGACCGTCAGAGCCGTGCACAGCGTTGGCATCGATGCTGTCGGCAAAGTCAGCGCGAATGGTCCCAGCAGCGGCCTTTTTGGGGTCGGTGGCACCCATCAAATCACGGTTTTTGAGGATGGCGTTTTCGCCCTCCAGCACTTGTATCATGACCGGACCAGAAATCATGAAATCGACCAGATCTTTGAAAAAAGGACGCTCTTTGTGCACGGCATAAAAAGCCTCGGCTTCGGCACGAGACAGTTGGGCCAAGCGTGCCGCCACGATCTTCAGGCCAGCGGCCTCAAAACGGGCATAGATTTGGCCAATGACGTTTTTCGCCACAGCGTCGGGTTTGATGATGGAGAGTGTGCGTTCGATGGCCATGATGACTTATCCCTTTTTAAGCATTGAAATCAACCCATGATTCTAACCCGAGGTCAGACACAGGGTGGCACCGAATGGGTGTGAACTCAGCGTTTTGGGGGATGGCGTTGGCGTTGCTTTTGGCCTGAGCGTTGGCGCACCAGGCTGTCTGCACCCAGGGGACGGGTGTTTTTTTGGGGTTGAGCTGCACTTTTCATCAAAGTTTGCACATCGCCAGGGTCCAATTCCATCCAGGTCCCACGCTTCAAGCCTCTGGGCAATAACATGGCCCCATAACGGACGCGAATCAAACGGCTGACGGCGTGTCCCAATGACTCGAACAAGCGCCTGACCTCGCGATTGCGTCCCTCAGCAATCGTGACTCGATACCAACAATTGGCACCCTCTCCCCCGCCATCTTCGATGGACAAAAACTGAGCCACGCCGTCGTCGAGTTCAATGCCTTGCACGAGTCGCTCTTTCTCTTCCTTGGACAAAGCCCCCAACACCCTGGCGGCGTACTCGCGTTGCAAGCCGAACCGGGGATGCATCAATTGGTTGGCCAATTCCCCCGAGTTGGTGAACAACAACAAGCCCTCGGTGTTGATGTCCAAACGGCCCACAGACTGCCATTTGCCGTTGTGCAATCGTGGCAAGGTGCGAAACACGGTGGGTCTATTTAGTGGGTCGTCCAACGTCACCAATTCACCGGCTGGCTTGTGATAAGCCAAGACCCGAGGCAAACTGGGGCTGACATGCCATTTGACCAGACGTCCATTGACCTTGATTTGATCGCCTGGATGGACCCTTTGACCGACGTGAGCCACTTCTTGATTCACGCTGACCACCCCTTGGGCAATCAAACGCTCCATCTCAAGCCGCGAGCCTATGCCGGCTTGGGCCAGCACCTTGTGAAGTTTCGGGGCGTCTGGATCGGGTTTCATGCGCTCGGGCTTGAACTGTCATCCATCAAAGCCTCAACAGCGGGGTCTTCAAAGCCAGGTAAGGACTGTAGGCCCAATTCAGGGGCTTGGGGGTCTTGCAGCGCGGGCAATTGATCGAGTGAGGTCAGGCCCAAATCGTCCAAAAATTGTCGCGTGGTGGCATACAAGCCCGGCCGGCCTACGGTTTCGCGGTGACCGATGACTTCCACCCATCCCCGGTCTTCGAGTTGCTTGATCACGGTGGTGTTGATGGTCACGCCACGAATGTCTTCCATGTCCCCTCGCGTCACCGGTTGACGGTAAGCAATGATGGCCAAGGTCTCGAGTGCCGCGCGGGTGTATTTGGGCGGCTTTTCTGGGTTCAAGCGGTCTAGAAATTCGCGCATTTCGGGCCGGCTTTGAAAACGCCATCCGCTGGCCACTTGAATCAATTCGACGCCACGGCCCGACCACTCAAGGGCCAAATCGTCCAACAGGCCTCGAATGGTGTCAGAGCCCAATTCTTCATTGAACAAAACGCGCAAATCGCGCATGGGCAAGGGTTGAGACGAGCAAATCAGCGCCGTCTCTAACACCCTTTGTGCTTGCTGCGTATTCATCATTGGTCGAAATTGTAGCCCAGGCCCACATGCTGGCAGAGTTGCAAAAAGTCGCTGGGTGGCGTTTGGGTCCAATGCAACTTTTGGCCACTGATCGGGTGCTCCAGGGCCAGTTTCCAGGCGTGCAAGGCCTGGCGTGCAAAGCCCGCCACCGGTTGCCCCCCATACAGGCTGTCGCCCACCAAAGGATGGCCCGCATGGGCCAAATGGACCCTGATTTGGTGGGTGCGTCCGGTTTCAAGCCGACAATGCAACAAGGCGTAACCGTTCACCTGGGCCAGGCATTGCACATGGGTGAGTGAGGGCTTGGCCGAATGGCGTGTGTCATCCAAGACGGCCATGCGCAGTCGGTTGCCAGGATCGCGCCCAATGCTGCCGTGAAAGCTGATTTGCCCTGAGGCGGGCCAAACCCCAGGAACCAAGGCCAGGTACTCTCGTGTGACGCACCGCTTGGCAATCGCCGCGACCAAGGCGTCCATGGCCAAACGTGTGCGCGCCACCATCATCAAACCACTGGTGTCTTTGTCCAATCGGTGCACGATGCCTGCACGGGGCAATTGTCGGCTCAAGGGGTCCAGGGCCAGCAAGCCATTGAGCAAAGTGCCCCCCCAATGGCCTGGGGCAGGATGCACCACCAATCCGGCTGGCTTGTCAATGACACGCAAATGGTCATCACAATGGATGCTGTGCAGGTCCATCGCTTGCGGCACAAAGGCCTGGCTTTCGTCGGTAGGACGCAAGACCACCTGCAAACTTTGCCCCGCTTTGACCTTGGTCGAGGGCTTGGTCAGGGCTTGCCCTAGGGGATCGGTGACGCCATCTTGGGCGATCAGGTGTTGCAGATGGCTGCGGGAGAACTCTGGCATCAAACTGGCCAAGGCCCGATCCAGCCGAAGTCCATGACATTCGATGGGCAAGATCAAGTGCCTGGTTTCTTCGATGCCCTCCAGGGCCTGGGTATCCGAATCAGATTCATCGCCCACAATGACCGATAATGAAGTTTGACTGATATCCAAAGGGGGCTTCGTGCTCATGCGTCGTCGATTATCCGCTGTTCTTTTGTTTGTGTTGCTGGCCGCCTGTGCCACCAAAGAAAAAGACCCGACCGAAGGCTGGAGCGTAGACAAAATCTACTCTGAAGCCAAGGACGAGATGGGTAATCTGCAATATGAAAAGGCCGCCAAACTTTTTGAAAAACTCGAGGGTCGAGCCGCCGGCACCCCCCTGGCCCAACAGGCCGAGTTGGAAAAAGCCTACGCCTATTTCAAAAACAAAGACATTGCCTTGGCCATCTCGACCTTGGATCGCTTCATCAAAATTCACCCTGCCAGCCCCGCCATCGACTACGCTTACTACCTCAAAGGCGTGGTCAATTTCAATGATGAAAAAGGGGCGATGGACTTTTTTGCTCAGCAAGATTTGGCCGATCGCGATCAAAAAGCAGGCAAAGAATCATTTGAAGCCTTCAAAGAATTGGTGACCCGTTACCCCGAATCCAAATACAGCGAAGACGCGCGCTATCGCATGGCCTACATGGTCAACACCTTGGCACGCTCAGAACTGAGTGTGGCCCGATATTACTTCCGCAAAGGCGCTTATGTGGCGGCTTTGAACCGGGTTCAGTCGGCCATTCAAGACTATCCTGGTACGCCGGCCATCCAAGATGCCTTGCAGTTGCTGGCCGATTGCTATGACCGTTTGGGCTTGCCCCAGTTGCGTGATGACACTTTGCGTGTGTTGCAGTTGAACTACCCCCAAGACCCCAATGCCAAGCCGGCCAAGCCTTGGTGGAAATTTTGGTGATGTCTCAAGCCTTGGTGCGCAACCGGTGCAAGGCCTCAAGCAACAATTCGGTCGAAGAAACCCTGGCCATGTCAGGCAGTGCCTGCATCAATGCCTTGCCGTATCCGGTGCTCACCAAGCGGTGATCGCACACGACCAACACCCCTTTGTCCGTCTCGCGACGAATCAAGCGCCCGGCCCCTTGTTTGAGCGACACGGCTGCTTCTGGAATGAAGTAATCGGTGAAGGGTTTGCGTCCTTGTGATTGCAAGTGTTTGGATCGAGCTTCGACCAAGGGATCGTTGGGTGGGGGAAAGGGCAGCTTGTCAATCACCACCGCTTGCAAGGCGTCTCCGGGCACGTCAAACCCTTCCCAAAAGCTGGCCGATGCCACCAAAACCCTGCCGCTGCGGTCGCTGGCATGGGGCTCTTGCCTGAATTTCTCCATCAACTCGCGCTTGGATCCCTCGCCTTGGATCAGCACCTCAATGGCGGGGCTGTCGGCAAAGGCCAGACGCAAATGCTCGCCAATTTGCCGCAAGGCGCGCAAGGTGGTGGTCAAAACCAAGGTGCGTCCTTGTAATGCGCTGACCACTTGCTCGGCCAACAGCGCCACCTGCTCGGTGTGCAGTGGATCTTGGGGGCTGACCATGTCGCGCGGCACAAACAAGACGGCTTGGCGTTTGTAGTCAAAAGGGCTGCTCACGCGCAAGACTTTGGCCGAGCTCAGCCCACAAGGTTCGGTGAACCAACGAAGACGGTCATCGTGACCCAAGGTGGCACTGGTGAATATCCAGCTGCGCTTGGATACCGATGGCGATGTCTGCGCCTGTGTGACGTCGCGGTCGACTTGATGCCAGGCATCCACACTGGGTTCGGACTCTAGGGCCAATTGCTTTTGAAACAGGTCAGAGATGTCCAAGGGGCTCTCGATCAAACGCAAACCTGTTGACCACTCGGCCCAGCGCACATGGGCACTTTCAGGAGGAGCCAAGAATCGTTCAACCAAGCTGCTGAGATCGGCCAGCCTCTCTTGCAATCGAGGAAAGTCTGGGGCGGTATCGAGCACGGGCTCTAATGCCATGCCCACATCTTGGGCCACATCGATGCAGTGTTGGCATGCCGCTTGAAAGGCTTGGGCATCCAGCTCCTTGAAGGCGCCGTCCTCCCAAACCGTTTTGCCGCTGCCTTGTGCAGGAAACACCAACCTCAGATCGCGTCCAGCCTTTTCGATTTGGCCAGACAGTTGCGCCCAATCGGCCGCCCCCCTGGCATGGGTGAGGCCAGCGCCAAGGACATCTCGGGCCACATCGATCCACTGAGCGGTGCTGAGCTGATG
>CAWUNN010000139.1:0-5709 GCA_963923185.1 uncultured Limnohabitans sp.
CAGCCAAACAGCGCCTGCGCGGATTCGAGGGGATGAGATGGCGTCCTTCATGTGGGCATTGTCGCTGGATGGGGTTTCTTTTTGGGACGTCCCCCCAATTGACCATTGGACCTTGAGGCTTTGGCCTTGAGCTTGGAGGTGCTCTTGCCACCTTGGCGTCCCAACTGAGCGGCCATCCAACGGCGTGAACCTGTCAAACCCTCTAGCAGCGAGGGCAGGTAAATGTCTGCATCCATCTTGGGGAAGTGCAACCCAAAACCACTGGGGCTGATGTGAATGAGTTTCAATTCGTCATCGGTGGCTGTCGTCAACCCTTGCATGTCGTGTGGATTGAAAAACAAGCCAATGCCTGTGTTGAACTGGACCCACACCCTCTTAGATTGCGGGTCATAAATGGCCTGTATGGCATGGGGCGTTGTCATCTGGCGTGCTTTGGCCCTTGCGCTGGCTGCTTTGAATTCATCGCTTTTTTGTGTCATGAATCTCACCCCACTGATCACAGAGCCATTTGAGGCGTTGCATCAAGGACATACGGATATGCCGGGCATCCGAGGATGAAAAGCCGTGGTTTTCTCGAATCACCACAGGGCCATTTGGGCAATTCAGACAGAAGACAGCTTCACAACCATGACCCATGGTGTGAACATGAGCTGGACGGTGATCGTTTGGATAGATGACCACCCGGGTGGCATCAATCCAATCGATGGTTGGCATTGTAGATTAAACCCAAGCACTTGGGTTTTAAAGTTGATGGGTTCATCAGACCTTCAATCATCCATGGGTGAAACCAGCCATTTTGGGCAAGGCCGATTGGGGAATCAACGTAACCATTGACATGTTCCCCCACTTTGGACGGCAAAATCAACATCTAACCGTTTGATCAGACTTCGCTTGTGTGCACCAACTTCACCCCCACCCGCAACCGTGAATGGGCCAAACAGGTCCTGGGAGTGGAATTGCCTGAACAGCTGCCACCCGAGGCTTATCCTGGTTTTGCCGCGCCTTTGGTGGTGCAAAGTCATGTCAGTGGGCGCATCGCTTGCGGTGCTGCCCGCTTTGGCTTGATTCCCGCTTGGGCCAAAGACGAGAAAATCGCACGCCACACCTACAACGCCCGCTCAGAGACCGCAGACAGCAAACCCAGTTACAAAGTGGCATGGCGACAGGGCCAATTTGGATTGGTGCTGGTGGATGATTTTTTTGAACCCAGTTATCAAACGGGGCATGCCGTGCGTTGGCGAATTGGCTTGGCCAGTGGTGAACCCTTTGCGCTGGCTTGCCTATGGGATCGTTGGCTGCACCCCATCACGGGCGAGACAGTGGTCAGTTTTTCGATGCTGACGGTCAATGCCGATCGGCACCCCGTCATGAACCAATTTCACAAGCCAGGCGATGAAAAGCGCACGCCCGTGATCATTGCGCCAACGGCACACCTGGATTGGTTGGGGGCCGATGCGCAAAGCGCCACGGCGTTCATGCATGCGCAGCACATGCCGCCCTTGCAAGCCAGGCCTGCGCCGACCCGTGCAGGCACTGGTGATGGCATGGGATCGGGTGCGCTGCTTTAGATCACGTCTTGCACCCGCACGGCCTGGGCGCTGTGAGCGGCTCGGGCGATGGCTTCGGTGACTTGCAAATTGGCCAAGCCGTCTTGCACGCTGACCTCAGGCGGGGCCAGGCGTCGAACCACCTGATCAAAATGGGCCATTTGCAAGGTGATGGGGTCTTGGCGATGCAGATCAACTTGCTCGACATCCATGGGCTTGAGCCAAGAGCGCTCTTGTTGTGGCCCGTGGCTGTGCAGCCGCATGGTGGGTATGGACAAGCTGCCCTGGGTGCCCATCACCACGTAGCAGTCTTGGTCGGGATAGGTGGCGTAGCTGGGGTTTTCTTGCGAGGTTTGCTCCCAGCTTTTGGCGCATGCGGCCGAGTCAGACAACAGAAAACTGCCCAAAGCCCCATTGGCAAAACTGAGGTTAATGGCCACCGTGTCTTCGACCGCGAATTGACGCATGGCATTCGATTGAAAGGCTTGCACCGCCACGATCTCGCCACAAAGCATGCGCAGGTTGTGGATTTCATGGATCAGGTTGATCAAGATCGGGCCGCCACCGGATTGGGTGCGCCATGGGGCATCGGCAAAGTACGCCTCGGGTTTGTAGAACACGGCGCTGCCCATCACGCCCACCAGGCGACCCAGTCGGCCACTGCGCACCACCTCACGGGCGCTCGCCATGATGGGGCTGTGGGCGCGGTGATGGCCCACCAACACCGGCACCGGATGTTGTTTCACGGCAGCGGCCAGTTGTTGCGCCTCGGCCACCGTGGTGGCCACAGGCTTCTCGACCAAACAAGGCACGCCGGCCTCAATGCAAGCCAGGGCTTGGGGCACATGCATGGCGTTGGGGGTGGCCACAATCACGCCATCGGGTCGGTCTTTGAGCAAAAGGTCTTGCAAGCTCGCATGGCAGGGCACGCCCAACTGTGTGGCCAAGTTCTGGGCTGCTGGCGTGGGGTCGACCAAGGCGTGCAAGGTCATGGTGTCAATGGATCGAATGGCCTGAATGTGAGCGCGACCGATCAGGCCGGCACCCACGACGGCGATGCGTGTGCGGGTCATGGACAAAGCTCAGAAATCAGATCGACCCATGCCGGGGCACAGGCCAAAAAGTGGGGATTGAAAATGTCAGCCTTGTTGTAACGCAGGGGCTGGCCCTGCAGGTCCAGCACGGTGCCGCCCGCGCCTTCCAGCACGGCTTGGGCCGCGGCGGTGTCCCATTCGCAGGTGGGGCCCAGACGCGGGTAAACATCGGCCTGGCCCTGGGCGATCTGGCAAAACTTCAGCGAGCTGCCGGCTTGCATCAGCACATGCGGTTGCACCCGCTCAATGAATTGTCGGGTGGCATCATTCAAATGGCTTTGACTGGCCAAGATGCGGCATGGGGTGGCTGGCTTGCGCACCGCGCTCACCTGAATAGGGGTCGTGCCATGGGCATCTTGGCGCCATGCGCCCAAGCCCGCACCGCCCCAGTAGGTCAAGCCCGAGACTGGCGCGTGCACCACGCCCCAGATGCTCACGCCCGACTCGATCAAGGCCAAGTTGACGGTGAATTGCCCATTGCGGGCCAAAAACTCGCGCGTGCCATCCAGCGGGTCGATCAACCAATGTGTGTTCCAGCCTGTGCGCTGTGCGTGCGAGGCCTGGTCTTCTTCAGAGACCACCGGGATGTCGGGCGTCAAAGCCTTGAGGCCCTCTGTGATGCACTCGTTGGCCGCCAAATCGGCTTGGGTCAATGGCGAATCGTCTGATTTATTGGCCAACTGCACCCCATCGGCGTGCGGAGTGTGGTACCAGTGCAAGATGCGCTGGCCAGCAGCTTGGGCCAAAGCGCAAAGTTGCGGGCCCCGCTCGTGGTGAATGCGCTGGGCCAAAGGGCAAGCCAAGGCCTTCAAGGGGCGGCGTTTTCTTTTTCGTGCATCCAGGCAGCGTGCCGGGGGGCGCGTTTGGTCTGACTCCACTCCTGCAGCATGGCCCATTTGACTTCGTCGAGCTGGCGGTACATCTCAGGGGTGCCGGTGTCGCAGGCGAGCTCTAGACGATGGCCATTGGGGTCAAAGAAATAAATTGATTTGAAAATGGTGTGGTCGGTGATGCCAATCACATCGATGCCATTGGCTTGCAAGCGGTCTTTGTATTGCTGCAACTCCTCCAAGGTCTTGACCTTGAAGGCCAGATGCTGCACCCAGTTGGGGGTGTGAGGGTCGCGCCCCATTTCTTTGGAATTGGGCAATTCAAAAAACGCCAGCACATTGCCGTTGCCCGCGTCCAAAAACACATGCATGTAGGGATCCGGGGCTTTGGTGCTGGGCACTTGGTCCTCGGCGATGGCCAATACAAAGTCCATGCCCAGGTTTTTGACGTACCAATCGACGGTTTGTTTGGCGTCGATGCACCGGTAAGCGACATGGTGGATGCGATCGATGTTCATGGCCAGTCTCCTTGTCTGATTTGGGTGCTAGTCTAAATCCAAATGCAGGGTCGCGGGCATCAGATCGGATCCCAGGCGCTGGGACAGGGATTGGCCGTGCTCAGTTGCTTGTCCCCAAAGGTTCAGTGCGCAGCTGGGCTTGCAGGTATATTGCTGGCCTTTGTGACACATCTCATGTCCTGCCCATGAATCAACGATTTACTTCCAAAGTGGCCATCGTCACGGGTGCTGGTTGCATCGGTCCAGGTTGGGGCAATGGCCGGGCCATGGCCGTGCAATTGGCCCAAGAAGGCGCCCGCGTGCTGGCGGTGGATCGCGACTTGGCCCCGCTGCAAGAAACCCTGCAACGGGCGGGCCAGGCCCAATCGGCCATCACCCCGTGGGTTTGCGATGTCACCCAATCGGCTCAGGTGGCCGAGATGGTGCGTCATTGCGTCCAAACCCTGGGCACGGTCGACATCTTGATCAACAACGTCGGGGGCTCCGCCGCGGGTGGGCCCATCGAGATGAGCGAAGAGGTGTGGGACACCCAAATCAACGCCAACCTCAAAAGCGTATTTTTGACCTGCAAGCATGTGTTGCCCATCATGGTGGCGCAAAAGCGTGGGGCCATCGTCAACGTGGCCTCGACCTCGGGGACCCGTTGGACGGGCAGCGCCCAGGTGGCCTACGCCGCCACCAAGGCTGGTGTGATTCAGCTGTCCAAGGTAGTGGCGGTGCAGCACGCCAAAGATGGGGTGCGCGTCAACACCGTGGTGCCGGGGCAGTTGCACACCCCCATGGTCGAGGCACGACTGGCCAAGCAGCGCACAGGTGGCGACATCGAGGCCTTGCTGGCCTCGCGTGTCAAACGCATCCCGCTGGGCTTCATGGGCGACGGCCGTGACACGGCCCATGCGGCCTTGTTCTTGGCCAGTGACGAAGCCCGCTTTGTCACCGGCACCGAAATTGTGGTCGACGGTGGCATGACCGCACGTTGTGATTGAAGCCATGAAAAGCACCGAGATTCGAATCACCAAAAGGGCCGCTTGTGTCTGGGGTCTGGGCACTTGCTTGGGTTGGAAGGTCGCGGCTCAAAACACCAAGCCCCTTCGGCTGATCGTGGCCTTTGCGGCCGGGGGGCCGGTCGATGCCATGGCCCGCACCGTGGCCGAGCCCTTGAGTCGAGCGCTGGCTCGAACGGTCTTGGTCGAGAACAAACCCGGCGCCAGCGGTGCCATCGGTGCGGCCGAGGTGTTGCGTGCCGATCCCGATGGCAGTGCCCTGTGGTTGTCCAGCGTGGGTTCGGTGGCCATCAATCCGGCCCTGTACCCCAAATTGCCCTACCAGATGGAGCGCGACTTTGTCCCAGTCTCTTTGGTGGCCAACAATGTCGAGCTGTTTGTCACCAGTGCCAAGCACCCCGCTCGCGATGCCGCCGAGCTGATGGCGATCGCCAGACAACGCAAAGACCCCATGCCGATCGCATCGTCAGGCAAGGGCAGCATTCCGCATCTGGCCATGGTTCAACTCGAGCAATCGACCGGCATCGATTTGTTGCATGTGCCCTTCAACGGCATGGCCCCAGCCCTGACCCATCTGTTGGGTGGTCAAGTTGAAGGCGTGTTTGCCGATGTGCCGGCGGTGCTGGGCCAGGTGCGCAGTGGCCGACTCAAGGCCTTGGGCTTGGCCGCGCGCCAACGCCACCCGCTTTTGCCCGAGGTCAAGACCTTTGAAACCC
>CAWUNN010000140.1:0-5678 GCA_963923185.1 uncultured Limnohabitans sp.
GACAGGTCTTGCATCTGCCAGCCCTGCCAACTGATGTACACCTTTTCTCGGGCGCACAGCAAAGCCTCTAAAAACAGATAACGATCGTCTTCTCGCTTGGATCGATCACCCGGTCGGCGCTGACCGGGCCATTGCATGAGGTCAAAATCGCTTTGGGGTTGCCGGCGTGGGTACACACCGTCATTCATGCCCAGCAGGCACACCCTTTTGAAAGGAATGGAGCGCATGGGCAACAAGGTGGCAAATTGCACGCCACCCCCTAAAAATCGATGTCCATTCAGCGTGTCTTCCAGGTGAGTCAGCCAATGGGTTCGCACCACCTTGAGCGACACTTCGCTCTCCAACTGAGCCACCTGACATGATTGCAACCATTGTTGCAAAGGTGCTGTCAGCGCCAGCTTGGTTTTTTCTTCGATCTCGGTTTGTGCCAGCAAGACTGCATCCACCATCCGTTGCAGGTCTTGCACCCATTGGGCGGGTGGACGTGGGCGTTGCAGTTGAACCACCAGTTGGTGCAAGGTGTGCAAGCTGTGGCACAAGGCATTCAAGGCCTCTGGGCTGATCGATGCGCTTTCGTCGGCTGGCCAAATGTCTTGCCATGGCCGGCTTGGCAGGGGGCCTTGGGCTTGGCTCAGCAACAAGCGTTGTAAGCCGAACATCCAAGTGTTGGGCAAGGCGTCAGGCGCAGGCAGGTCCACATCGGTTTGCAAGCGGTGCGTGCTGTCCAATCCCCATCGCACGCCGATCTTTTGTAAAGTGTCGCGCACTTGGGCCCACTCTTGCATGGGAAAGCCAAACGCCCGCGCAAAAGCCGGCACCTCCAACCACGACAACCAGTCCTCCAGTGTGAAACGCGCTTGCGCGCCCATCAACAAGGCCTCGATGATGGCGGCCATCGGGTGGTCTTTGGCCTTTTGATCGCTGATGCTGAATGGGATGCGCCTGGGGTCTTCGATCGCAAATCGGCCCCATACCGCCTGGATCAGTGGCGCATAAGGTGTGATGTCGGGCACCATCACCATGATCTCGCGTGGTTGCAAGCTCGGGTCTGCCTCAAGCCAAGACAAGACCTGATCTTGCAACAACTCGACTTCGCGCAACGGGCTGTGGGCCCTGATGAAGGTGAAGCTGTCATCGTCCGCGGGGCATGGATGGGGTTGGACAGGCAAGGGATTCAAATTCAAGATGTCCGATTGCAGTCGTTGCAATCGGGTGGCTCCATCAGGCCCTGCCCCCAGCAAAGGCTCTTGAAAGTAGTCAATGCGACCCAACAAGTGTCGGTAGTGGTCCACATGATCGTGGACATCGAGCAAGTGCAAAAAATCTCGGCCCTGTTGGCCCCAAGCTGCCAGCAGCGGTGCGTTGACGGCCGACAAGCTCAGTGGCTCGGGGATGGGGGCTGGGTTCAGGTCTTTGGGGCGTTGTCGGGTCTGGCTGAGGTGTCGCAGCACCTGACGCTCGTGCACCAGATCACCCCAGTGGTGTTGGCTGGGGTTCAACACAAAGACCATGACTTGGGCATGTGCACCCAAAGCCGCCAAGGCTTCGATGGTTTGCATGGGCAAGGCACTGACGCCAAAGACGATCACGCGCTTGGGCAGATGCTCAGGTGTCGCCCGTGCGATCTGTTCCAAGTAGGCCTGATGCACTTCAGCCCGTGACGGCATCTGTGGTTCGCTGGGGTGGGTCGACTGCACATCGCTGAGCAAGGCTTGCCACAGTCTCATTTGCCACCCACTGCCTTGGGGCAAGTCGCTGCTGTGTCCCTGTGAGTTGATCAAAACCGCACGGCCCGTGGCCCAGGCGCGCAACCAATCGGATCGGTAGTTCTGGTAGCCATCGTACAAAGCCGCCAATTGTTGACACAGCGGCAACAAACGTCCCTCATCGATGTGACCCTGCGCATCGGCCACATAAGCTTGCAAGACGGCATATTCGCCCGATTCGGATGATTTGAACAAGGCGGGCAACAAGCGCATCAAGCGCCAGACCAAGTGTTCACGGTCCAGCGGCATGTGCTCAGGCACACTTGATTTGCCCAGCGTGTGGCGGTAGACCTGCCAGAGCAATTCGGCAGGAAACACCATGCGGGTGGCGGCGCAGATGCCCAGCCCGTCGAGCTGAGCCATGCCAATCTCGAGCCACTGTTTCATGCCCGTGCTTTGCACCACCACCCATTCGGTCTCCAGTCCGGGCAAGGGGTATGCCTTGAGATGCTCAATCAGCAAATCTCGCAAATCTTCCAGCCGATTGCCGTGCAAGACCATGAAGCCGCGGGGCCATTCGCGCGCAGGCTGGGGTGGTCGATGGGTGGCAGAGCGGGGAGACGCTGACATGGTTTCAAGCATAGCCCAGGCCCAGGCTCAGGCGCTGAGCTTGGGCAAAAAAAGAGGGGCCGATGGCCCCTGCATGTGGAAGGTGGCGACCGATCGGATCGCCTGCGCTTCAGGCTTCGTCGCGGATGACGTTGCGCAAGGTGCCCACCCCTTCGATGACGATGTCGCAGACATCACCGTGCTTCATGAAAACCGGGGGGGTGCGGGCATAACCGACACCCGCCGGGGTGCCGGTGATGATCACATCGCCAGGCATCAAGGTCAGGCACTCAGAGATGATCACCAAAGACTCTTTGACGTTCCACAAAAAGTCCGAAGTGTTGGCGTTTTGCATGACCTGGCCATTCAAAACACTTTGAATGCGCAGGCCATGGGCGCCAGCGGGCAGCTCGTCTGCGGTGACGATCCAGGGGCCAAAACCACCGGTCTGGTCAAAGTTTTTGCCAATGGTCCATTGGTTGCTCTTGCGTTGGTAGTCGCGCACGCTGCCGTCGTTGAAGCAGCTGTAGCCGAACACGCAGTCCAGGGCATTGTCGGGGGTCAGGTGACGTGCCGGCTTGCCAATGATCACGGCCAACTCGGCCTCGTAGTCCAACTTGGTGGACACGGTGGGGCGCAAAATGGGGCCGTTGTGCGGCGTCATCGAGGTGTCCACGCGCATGAAAAAGCTGGGGTAATCGGGTCGGGCATGGCCGCCTTCTTTGGCGTGATCGGCATAGTTCAAGCCCATGCAGACGATTTTGGGCGGGTGCGCGATGGGCAATTCAAATTGCACATTGGCGATCGGCTGAAAATCGCTGCCCGAGGCCTTGGCCAACAGGCCGGCGATGCGGGTACGGGTGGCCGAGTCGAAAAAAGGCGTCATCTCAGTCGCCAAAGAGGCATCCAGCTTGGCCAAGTCGATGTATTGGTCGTCATGACCGGGACGGGTCAGTCCCAAACCGGTGCGGCCAGCTGCGGTGTAGCGAAAGAGTTTCATTCCATCTCCAACGGGTTTTTAAAAAAAGTTTGCATCATGGGGCCATGATGACTGAGAATCATTCTAGGGCCTGTCTGGGGTCTCGATTTGAATCAGTGTCACCCACATGTTGCAACGTTTTTTGAAGTCACGCATCCTTGAGCAAGTGCAGCTCACCTGTCGCCGCTTGCTCAGTGAGCGCGGTGAATCCAATGCCCAGAGCATGGCCAGTCGGATCTTGGAAGGCTATGTCCAGCTCAGTGCCGCCCAAAGGACGCAGTTTTTCACCTTTTTGGCCACCGAATTCAACCCCGACCCAGTGCGGGTACAAGAGGCCGCTACAGCCTATGCCAACCAGCCCAGCGGCACCCAATTGATGGATTTGTTCAGGGTGGTGGAGCCACCCCGACAAGAGTTGTTGCGCCGCATCAACCGCGCCCCCAACGCGACCGCCGCCTTGGTGCGCATGCGGGCCGAGATGCAGGGTCTGACCCAGGCCAACCCTGAGATCAAGGCCCTGGACGCCGATTTGCACCATTTGTTCACCTCGTGGTTCAACCCCGGCTTTCTCGAGTTGCATGAGATCACTTGGAATTCACCGGCCCAGTTGCTGGAAAAAATCATCCAACACGAGGCCGTGCATGCCATCGACGGTTGGGACGATTTGCGCAGACGACTGCAACCCGACCGGCGTTGCTTTGGGTTTTTTCACCCGCAACTGCCTGGCGAGCCCTTGATTTTTGTCGAAGTGGCCTTGGTGCCCGACATCGCCTCAGGTGTGGCCCCGCTGCTGGACAAAAAAGGGCCGCTGACCGAAGACAAAAAGCAAAAGACTGCTATTTTTTACTCGATCAGCAACTGCCAACCAGGCTTGCGCGGGGTGTCGCTGGGCAATTTTTTGATCAAACGGGTGGCCGATCGATTGTTGCAAGAAGTCCCTGGCATCAAGACCTTTTCAACCTTGTCACCGATTCCAGGTTTTTCCAATTGGTTGGACCAAGGGGCCCCTTTGGATCCGGCCCAGGTCAGCCCATCGCGAATCAAAAAGGCAGCCGATGCTTTGGCCACCTTGCGCTTGGATCGGGCCAAGTGGGCCGACAAGTTGCGATCGGGCTGGCATCCGGCAGATGCGATCGATGCCGAGCGCGAAGCCCTGATGCGCTTGTGTGCCCTGTACCTGATGTACCACACCACCCACCGGGGTGGCGACTCGGTGGGCAAGTTCCACTTGACCAACGGCGCCACGCTGTACCGCATCAACTGGGGGGCTGACATGTCCAAAAAGGGCATTCAGCAGTCTGCAGGCATCATGGTCAACTACCTCTACGAGCTGGACAAAGTTGAGACTCAGCACGAGGCATTCATGAAACGCGTGGTGGTGTACGCCCGTGGTGTCGAGAAGTGGGCTTGATGACCCGATAATGCGGGCATGATCAAAGTTCTGGACGCCTTTTGGCGTGCCCTGGCCTATGCGCTGACCCCCAAGGTGTGGGTGCTGACCCTCATGCCCTTGGCGGTGATGGTGGCCTTGGTCATGCTGAGCGCGTATTTTTATTTGGGTGCCGCTCAAATTTGGGTGACCGAAGCCTTGCAAAGTTGGCCTTGGTTGCAAGCGGGCTTCACGTGGATGGCTGGTTTTGGGTTTGCCGCCTTGCAAACGGTGTTGGCCACCTTGGTGATCGCATTTGCCGTCACTCCCTTGTTGGTGGTACTGAGCCTGTTGTCGGTCTCTTGGCTGCTGAGCACGCCCTTGTTGGATGCCGTCTCACGCAGGCGTTTTGCCCACCTTCAGCGTTTGCACGGAGGCAGTGGGCTGGGCAGTTTGTGGTTCATGGGCAAATCCACTTTGTGGGCCTTGCTGGTGTTGGCCCTGACCTTGCCTTTGTGGTGGATCCCGCCCTTCATGTACCTGTTCCCGCCCTTGGTTTGGGGGTGGCTGACCTATCGCGTGATGGCCTACGACGCCTTGGCCCAGCATGCCAGCGTGGAGGAGCGCGCACAGATTTTGCAACAACACCGTTGGCCCATGTGGGGCATGGGGATGGCCATCGGATTCATGGGGGCCGCGCCTGGTTTGATTTGGGTGTCGGGGGCCATGTGGGCCGCGGCCTTCATTGTGTTGGTGCCTCTGGCCTTGTGGATGTACACCTGGATTTTTGCCTTGGGCGCGCTGTGGTTTGCCCATTACGCCTTGGACGCTTTGGCGCGCCTGCGTCATACCCCTGCTCCATCCGCCATGTGGGGTTCAGCCCCCGCCGCGACCTTGATGTCGGGAGCTGGCCCTGAAGATTCAAAACAGTGATTCGCTCTCGCCTTGACCCGGTGGCGGCTCGTGGGCTTGAAGAGCCTGCCACTGGGGTGTGCGCATCAAAGAGCCCACCCGC
>CAWUNN010000141.1:0-5659 GCA_963923185.1 uncultured Limnohabitans sp.
CGACTCGATGGTGCCCATTGGCCGTGGTCAGCGTGAATTGATCATTGGTGACCGCCAAACCGGCAAGACCGCCGTGGCGATTGACACCATCATCAATCAAAAAGGTCAGAACATGACCTGTATTTACGTGGCCATCGGTCAGAAGGCTTCGTCGATCAAAAACGTCGTGCGCTCTTTGGAGCAAGCTGGCGCCATGGACTACACCATCGTGGTGGCTGCTTCTGCCTCTGAGTCCGCAGCCATGCAGTATGTGTCAGCCTATTCGGGCTGCACCATGGGTGAGTATTTCCGTGACCGCGGTCAAGATGCCTTGATCATTTACGACGACTTGTCCAAACAAGCCGTCGCTTACCGTCAGGTGTCTTTGCTGTTGCGCCGTCCTCCTGGTCGCGAAGCCTTCCCCGGCGACGTGTTCTATCTCCACAGCCGCTTGCTTGAGCGTGCCGCCCGTGTCAACGCCGACTATGTCGAAGCATTCACCAAAGGTGAAGTCAAAGGCCAGACCGGTTCTTTGACCGCGCTGCCCGTGATTGAGACCCAAGCGGGTGACGTGTCTGCATTCGTGCCCACCAACGTGATCTCGATCACCGATGGTCAGATCTTCTTGGAAACCAGCTTGTTCAACGCAGGCATTCGCCCCGCCATCAACGCCGGTATTTCGGTGTCACGCGTGGGCGGTGCAGCCCAGACCAAGCTGATCAAAAACCTCTCTGGTGGCATTCGCACCGACTTGGCCCAGTACCGCGAACTGGCGGCTTTTGCCCAGTTTGCGTCCGACTTGGACGAAGCCACCCGCAAGCAGCTCGATCGCGGTGCTCGCGTGACCGAATTGCTCAAACAGCCTCAGTACAGCCCATTGCCCATCAGCTTGATGGGTGCATCGCTGTACGCTGTCAACAAGGGCTACTTTGATGACCTCGACGTCAAGCGCGTGCTGGCTTTCGAATCGGGTTTGCATGCCCATCTGAAAGACAAACACGCTGCCTTGTTGGCCAAGTTGGAAAACGACAAGGCTTTGGACAAGGACGCCGAAGCCGAACTCGTGTCGGCCATCGAAGCCTTCAAGAAGACCTTTGCTTGATGCAGCCATCGGGTCGCTTCAAGTGACTTGAAACGACCCACAGGCTCATCTCTACACGGAGAACACTTCAATGGCAGCAGGCAAGGAAATACGAGGCAAGATCAAATCGGTGGAAAACACCAAGAAGATCACCAAGGCCATGGAAATGGTGGCCGCCTCCAAGATGCGCAAAGCGCAGGATCGCATGCGCGCCGCTCGCCCTTTCAGCGAGAAAGTGCGCAATATCGCCACCAACCTGGGCCAGGCCAACCCCGAGTACGTGCACCCCTTCATGAAAGCCGTCGACTCCAAAGAAGTCGGCTTCATTGTGGTCACCACCGACAAAGGCCTGTGCGGCGGCCTCAACACCAATGTGTTGCGCGCGGTCACTCAAAAGATTCGCGAGCTTCAAGGCCAAGGCGTGCGCACCCGCGCAGTCGCCATCGGCAACAAAGGCTTGGGTTTTTTGAACCGCGTTGGTGCCCAAGTCGTGGCCCACGTCACCCAATTGGGTGATACCCCGCACATGGACAAGCTGATCGGCCCCGTCAAGGTGCTGCTGGACGCTTATGCCAACGGCGAGTTGGGTGCGGTTTACCTGTGTTACACCCGCTTCATCAACACCATGAAGCAAGAACCCATGGTGGAGCAGTTGTTGCCCCTGTCGCAAGAGGCCATGAGCCAGCAAACCGAGCAATCGGGGGCGGCCCACGGATGGGACTACATCTACGAGCCTGATGCACAAACCGTCATCGACGATTTGCTGGCTCGCTATGTCGAAGCGCTGGTCTATCAGGCCGTTGCTGAAAACATGGCCTCAGAGCAGTCGGCCCGCATGGTGGCCATGAAGGCTGCCACAGACAATGCTGGCAACGTCATCAGCGAACTCAAGCTGGTCTACAACAAAACCCGCCAAGCCGCGATCACCAAGGAATTGTCCGAGATCGTTGCCGGGGCGGCCGCCGTTTAATCACTTTTTTATCGGAGCAACAAAATGGCTCAAGCGCAAGGAAAAATCGTTCAATGTATCGGCGCCGTGGTTGACGTCGAATTCCCCCGCGACCAGATGCCCAAGGTCTACGACGCCCTCAAGCTCGAAGGCTCGGCCCTGACTTTGGAGGTTCAACAGCAATTGGGTGATGGCATCGTCCGCACCATTGCTTTGGGCTCTTCTGACGGTTTGCGTCGCGGGTTGATGGTCACCAACACCGGTGCGGCCATCACGGTGCCCGTGGGCAAAGCGACATTGGGTCGCATCATGGACGTGTTGGGCAATCCCATCGACGAGCGTGGCCCGGTCGATCTGACTCAGACCGCATCGATTCACCGCAAGGCCCCAGCCTATGACGAGCTGTCGCCTTCGCAAGAACTGCTGGAAACTGGCATCAAGGTGATTGACTTGGTCTGCCCGTTTGCCAAAGGCGGTAAGGTGGGTCTGTTCGGCGGTGCCGGCGTGGGCAAGACCGTGAACATGATGGAGTTGATCAACAACATCGCCAAAGCCCACTCGGGTTTGTCGGTGTTTGCTGGCGTGGGTGAGCGCACCCGTGAAGGCAATGACTTTTATCACGAGATGATGGAGTCCAATGTGGTGGTCTCTGACAACCTGTCCGAATCCAAAGTGGCCATGGTGTACGGTCAGATGAACGAGCCCCCCGGCAACCGTTTGCGCGTGGCTTTGACGGGTTTGACCATCGCTGAATCTTTCCGTGACGAAGGCCGTGACGTGTTGTTCTTCGTGGACAACATTTACCGTTACACCTTGGCCGGTACCGAAGTGTCTGCTTTGTTGGGCCGCATGCCTTCTGCTGTGGGCTATCAGCCAACCTTGGCCGAAGAGATGGGTCGCCTGCAAGAGCGCATCACCTCGACCAAAGTGGGTTCGATCACCTCCATCCAGGCCGTGTACGTGCCTGCCGATGACTTGACCGACCCTTCGCCCGCCACCACCTTCGCTCACTTGGACTCGACCGTGGTGCTGTCGCGTGACATTGCCGCCCTGGGCATTTACCCTGCGGTTGATCCGCTGGACTCGACCAGCCGTCAGCTCGACCCCCATGTGGTCGGCGAAGAGCACTACCAAACTGCCCGTGACGTGCAAGGTACCCTGCAGCGCTACAAAGAGTTGCGTGACATCATCGCGATTTTGGGCATGGACGAATTGGCCCCCGAAGACAAATTGGTCGTGGCTCGTGCGCGCAAAATCCAACGTTTCTTGTCGCAGCCTTTCCACGTGGCCGAGGTGTTCACGGGCACCGCTGGCAAGTACGTGTCCTTGGCCGAGACCATTCGTGGCTTCAAGATGATCGTCAATGGCGAGTGCGACCACCTGCCTGAGCAGGCCTTCTACATGGTCGGCACCATCGATGAAGCCTTCGAGAAAGCCAAGAAAATTGCCTAAACCCCGCACCCGCCCTCAGGATCTGAGAGCGGGATGGGACACAAGGAACCAACATGAGCACCATACACGTTGATGTGGTCAGCGCCGAAGAGTCGATCTTCTCTGGCGAAGCCAAATTCGTTGCCCTCCCCGGAGAGGCTGGCGAGCTGGGCATCTACCCACGTCACACTCCGTTGATCACCCGCATTCGCCCTGGTTCGGTTCGCATCACCACAGCCGATGGCCAAGAAGAGTTCGTGTTTGTCGCCGGCGGCATCCTCGAAGTCCAACCCGACTGCGTCACCGTGCTGTCTGACACTGCGGTTCGAGGCAAAGACCTGGACGAAGAGAAAGCCAATGCCGCGCGCGCCGCTGCCCAAGAGGCGGTGCGCAACGCCAAGAGCGATATCGATCTGGCTCGCGCCCAATCAGAGTTGGCCATCATGGCCGCACAGATTGCTGCTTTGCGTCAATACCGCGCTAAGAAATAAAAGTTTTTTGCCACATCTTTGTGGCATGCATCAGCCGGGTCGGGTCGCACCGCCCGGCTTTTTTCATGGCTTAAAACATGACATGCGCAACACCTTCAGGGATAATTCGCACATGTCCAAAGCCAAACTTCGAGCCGCCACCGTGGGGGGCAGCGCAGATGAGATCGAGGCCGCTTTTTATCAAGCGTTGCAGCAAGGCGACATTGAAAAACTCATGGCCTGCTGGGCCGATGAAGACGACATTGTGTGTGTGCATCCGGGTGGTCCGCGCATCATTGGCGCCAATGCGATTCGAGCCTCGTTTGAGGCCATGTTCGAAAATGGGGGTGCCATATTGGCTCAACCCATCAACGTGCGCAAAGTGGAAACCATCACCAGCGCCATGCACAACTTGATCGAGCAAATCGAATTGAGCACACCCGAAGGGGTCCAAACAGGGTTCGTGATGGCCACCAATGTGTACCAACGCACGGCCCAGGGCTGGCGCATGGTGGCTCATCATGCCAGCCCCGGAACTCGCGCCGAGGTGACGGACATCGTCAGCGCACCCACCACCTTGCATTGAGCGCCATGGACCAAGCCCCTTGGTGGTTGCCTGGCGGGCATGCGCAAACCATCTGGGCCAGCAAACTGGCACGAGATGGCTTGATGCAAGCGCCACCTTGGAGGCGAGAGCGAGTCGATATGCCCGATGGCGATTTCATCGACATCGATCATGTGGACGCCCCGCAAACCCATGCACCCATGTGGGTGTTGTTTCATGGCCTTGAGGGCAATCGGAGCAGCCACTATTCGCGCGCCATGGCCGCTTGGGCATTACAGCAGGGTTGGCATCTGGCTTTGCCCCATTTCAGAGGCTGCAGCGGCGAACTGAACCGGGGCCCTCGCGCCTACCACTCGGGTGATCATGCCGACATTGACTTCATGCTGCGCCACTTGGTGACCCAACACCGAGCCCGAGGTGGTCATTTGACTCATGCGGTGGGCATTTCTTTGGGGGGCAATGCCCTCATGGTCTGGGCTGCTGAGCACGGGCATGCGGCAGGGAAATGGGTCGAAAGTGTGACCAGCGTCTCTTCTCCGCTGGATTTGACGGCCAGTGGTCATGCCATTGGGCAGGGCCTGAATCGATGGATTTATACGCCTTATTTCTTGCGCAGCATGTGGCCCAAGGCCCGAGCCAAGTGGCAACAGTACCCTGGTTTGTTTGATGTCGCGGCATTGGAGCGTGCGCGCAACTTGCATGAGTTTGACCAGATTTTCACGGCGCCTTTGCATGGCTTTGAAAGTGCAGATGATTACTGGCGGCGCGCCAGCGCCAAGCCCAAATTGCGCGACATTCGCATCCCCGCGTACCTGATCAACGCACTCAATGACCCACTCGTACCTGCCCACAGCTTGCCCCAGGCAGCAGACGTCTCAGCCAGTTGCCATTTGATACACACACGGCAAGGTGGACATGTGGGGTACATGGCGGGGCACTGGCCGCCAGGTCAAATTTCTTTGCAACACCTGTTGGCATCAAGTCCAGTTCAATGGCCGATCCAGTGACCAGCGCCCCTGTGCGCGTGTGACCAAGTACAGCAGGATCACGGCCTAACTCAGGTGGGTGGGCTAGGCGTTGAACACTTTGCGCCTTCAAAATGACTGCCGTCCATGTTTTTGAATTCAACGTGCATATGACCATTGCATAGATCACCACATACAAGTGTGTCAAATCATTAATAT
>CAWUNN010000142.1:0-5640 GCA_963923185.1 uncultured Limnohabitans sp.
ATGCAACAAGCTCGCGGGGGGAAATGGAGGTTACACGAAAAACCAGAATTTCAGAGGGGGAAAACCAGAATATTTTTTCAATGCCAACTGGACTCTACAGGACTTGACTTCACTGTTCCAATGTCGTCATCACCTGACCATTGCCACTTTGAATTTGGTCTTTCAGTTTGTGACTGGCATGAAAGGTCACCACCCGACGTGCTTGAATGGGAATGG
Organism: uncultured Limnohabitans sp.; assembly: GCA_963923185.1. Taxonomy (GTDB): domain Bacteria; phylum Pseudomonadota; class Gammaproteobacteria; order Burkholderiales; family Burkholderiaceae_C; genus Limnohabitans. The sequence goes on from CAWUNN010000142.1 coordinate 217, forward strand.
GCTCACCTGTGCGCGGGTTGCGCCCCGGCCGTTGGGCTTTGGTGCGAATCTGAAAATTTCCAAATCCAGAAATCTTGACCTCTTCACCTTGGACCAGTTGTTCGGTGATGAGATCAAAAATGGCATCGACCATTTCTTTGGACTCGCGCTTGTTCAACCCGATTTGCTCAAACAACATTTCAGCCAACTGGGCCTTGGTCAGTGCAGGGGTTTCCAGGTTGTCAAACGACAGTTCCATCTTGGTCTCCGGTGAAGGCTTGTGTGTTCATGCGCGCAAACGGGCATTCAGGTCTTGTTGTGCCTGCGCCACCACAGCCGCCACAGCGGCTTCGATTTGAGATTCTGTCAGGGTGACAGCATCGTCTTGCAAAGTCAAGCGCACCGCCAGGCTTTTTTCACCTGGCTGCATGCCAGCCACGGCTTGCTTGGGGCGGTACACATCAAACAACACCGCTTGGCGCAACAAGCCCTGGGTGGGTGCCGAATGAATGACTTGCATCAACTGCTCGTGCGTGACGGCCTCGGCCACCACCAGGGCCATGTCGCGTTCGACCGCTTGCTGACGAGCGACACCCGAAAAACTGGGCACGACTCGTTGAGTCAGCGCATCGGCATGCAACTCGAACATGATGGGGGCGTGGGGAAAGTCAAACTGCTGGCGCCAACGCGGGTGCAATTCACCCACATGACCCACGGTTTGGCCCCTGATGACCACGCGAGCACAACGCCCAGGATGCATGGCTGGATGTTGATCGGGCTCAAAGGCGGGGTGCTCAGGTGCCAACAAAGCCTGGACATCGGCCTTGACATCATAGAAGTCGGCCAGGTCTTCGCCTTGGCTCCATTGCAAGGGGTGCAAGGGACCGTAGGCCACACCCGCCACGCGCATGGGCTGGTGAAACCCTTTGACGGTGGTGTCCGAGTCCGGCACCGAGTCGTCGCGCATGAAAACCCGTCCCACTTCAAAGACCCGCACTCGGGTGGCTTTGCGGTCGGTGTTGAATTTGACCACCTGCAGCAAATTGCCAAGCAAGGTCGATCGCATCACGCTCATCTGACTGGCAATCGGATTGAGCAGTCGAATCGGGTTTGGGTTGCCCGCCAAGGTGTGTTCCCACTGCTCTTGGACGAAGCTGTAATTGATGGTTTCTTGGTATCCCAAGGCGGCAATCTGGCGGCGAAGCGCATAGCCACCCCGCACCGATTCGGGTCGCACCTTGGGCCGGGTCGGAGCTTGGGGTGGCGTGGTGGGCAATTGCTCATAGCCGATCATGCGCGCCACCTCTTCGATCAGATCTTCTTCAATCTGCAAATCAAAGCGAAATGGCGGCGGGGTCACACTCAGCGTGCCAGGGGCTTCGGTCACGGGCAGGCCTAAGCCGCGCAAGGCTTGGGCCATGCGCTCTTGGCTGAGATCCATGCCAATCACCTTGGCCGCGCGCGCCACCCGCAAAGTGACGGGCTGGCGTTGCGGCAGGTTCAGCGTCTGATCGTCTATGGGACCGACACGGGTGTTGGGTGTGCCACAAATGTCCAGCACCAATTGGGTGATGCGCTCGATGTGCTCGACCGTCAGACTGGGGTCAACCCCGCGCTCGAATCGATGCCCAGCATCGGTGCTGAAGTTGTAGCGGCGCGAGCGGCCAGCGACCGCCTGCGGCCACCAAAAAGCAGCCTCGATGTAAATGTGTGTGGTGTGGTCGCCCACCGCCGTGGCCTGCCCTCCCATGATGCCGGCCAAAGACTCGACCTGTACATCATCGGCAATCACGCCCACTTGATCGTCCACCGTGATGGTCTGACCATTGAGCAGCTCAAGGGTTTCGCCCGAGCGACCCCAACGCACCTGCAAACCACCATGGATTTTGTCTAAATCAAAAATGTGCGAAGGACGCCCATATTCAAACATCACGTAGTTGGAGATGTCGACCAAGGCACTGACGCTGCGCTGGCCACAACGGGCCAGACGCTCGACCATCCAGGCAGGGGTGGTGGCCTGGGGGTTGACCCCTAGCACCACCCGACCACTGAAACGGCCACACAGGTCAGGGGCTTGCACCGTGACCTGCAGCCGCTGCTGGCTGCTGGGCGCCACTGCAGCCCAAACTGGGGTTTGAAGGGGGGCTCCGGTCAGGGCACTGAGTTCACGGGCGATGCCGTAGACACTGAGGCAATGCGCCAGATTGGGCGTCAATTTGAGCGTGAACAAGGTGTCGTCTAGGCACAAATGTTGGCGAATGTCTTGCCCCACCACGGCTTGATCAGACAGCTCAAGCAAACCCCCATGGTCTTCACTGAGCTTGAGTTCGCGCGCCGAGCACAACATGCCCTGGCTTTCAACGCCACGCAATTGACCCAGTTTGATCTGAAAGGGCTTGCCGTCATCACCTGGTGGCAACTGGGCGCCCACCACGGCGCAAGGCACCTTGATGCCGGCGCGCGCATTGGGTGCGCCGCAGACAATGCTCAGCACATGTGCGTCGCCGACATCGACCGAGCAGACCCGCAATCGGTCGGCATTGGGGTGTTGCACCGCCTCTAAGATGTGGCCCACCACGACACCCGTGAAAGGGGGCGCCACGGGGCGCGTCTCTTCGACTTCCAGCCCCGCCATGGTCAGGGTTTCGGCCAATTCAGAGGTGCTCAACTGCGGATCGCAGAACTCGCGCAACCAAGATTCAGGAAATTGCATGATGGGTCACCGAAATTGACTCAAGAAGCGAATGTCGCCATCAAAGAACAGGCGCAAATCATTGACGCCATAGCGCAGCATGGTCAAGCGATCGGGACCCATGCCAAACGCAAATCCAATGTAACGCTCGGGATCCAGTCCCATGTTGCGCACCACATTGGGGTGCACTTGCCCAGAGCCTGCGACTTCGAGCCAGCGGCCAGCCAAGGGGCCACTGGGAAATTGGATATCAATCTCGGCACTGGGTTCTGTGAAAGGGAAAAAACTGGGTCTGAAGCGCAGCACCAAGTCGTCGTTTTCAAAAAAGGTGCGACAAAAATCGGTGAACACCACCTTCAAGTCTTTGAAGCTGATGTCCTCGCCAATCCAAAGCCCTTCACATTGGTGAAACATGGGCGAGTGGGTGGCGTCGCTGTCGACCCGGTAAGTGCGCCCAGGGGCGATCACCCGAATCTCGGGCATGCCCTGCCCTGCGTCCAATCGCGCACGGTGGCGCTTGACGTGTTGCACGGCATGGCGAATCTGCATGGGGCTGGTGTGGGTGCGCAACAAATACCCACCCTCAACATAAAAGGTATCGTGCATCGATCGCGCAGGGTGATCCGCCGGCGTGTTCAAAGCAGTGAAATTGAACCAATCGGTCTCGATCTCGGGGCCATCGGCCACCTCAAAACCCATCGATCCAAAAATGCCCTCAATGCGCTCCAGCGTCAAGCTGACCGGATGCAAACCACCACTGGCACGGCTGCGACCGGGCAAGCTCACATCCAGCGCTTCGGCTTTGAGTTGGGCTTGCAGTTGGGCGTCAGCCAGCGCTTGACGCTGCTGGGTCAAGGCGGCCTCGATGGCCTGCTTGGCCAAGTTGATGGCCGCACCCCTGGTTTTTTTGTCTTCGACACTCAGGGCCGCCATGCCCTTCATCAGTTCGGTGATCCGACCCGATTTACCCAAGAACTGGGCTTTGGCATTTTCAAGGTCATGGGCGGTTTCACAGGCCACAAAGGCGGCTTGTGCGGCGCTGACCAGTTGTTCGAGCTCGTTCATGCAAACAGATGAAAGTGACCATTAAAAAGGGATTGAGACCATTTGGCCTCAACCCCTTGGGTGTGTGCCCGATGCCCGCAGGCAATCAAGCAGCCAACTTGGCTTTGACTTGGTCGACGATGCTGCCAAAAGCAGCCTTGTCATGGACAGCCAAATCAGCCAGCACTTTGCGGTCGATGCCAATGGCAGCCTTTTTCAGGCCGTTGGCAAACTGGCTGTAGGTCAGACCGAACTCGCGGGCGGCCGCGTTGATGCGGGCAATCCAGAGTTGGCGGAACACGCGCTTTTTGGCGCGACGGTCGCGGTATGCATATTGGCCTGCCTTCATCACCGCCTGTTTGGCGATGCGGAACACGTTGCCGCGGCGACCGCGGAAACCTTTGGCAAGGGCTAAAACTTTCTTGTGACGAGCACGGGCTGTGACACCACGTTTGACGCGAGGCATGTTGGTTCTCCTTGTCCGTTGGTTTACAGGCCAGCCATGGGCAGCATCTGTGCCATGTGACCCATATTGGTCTCATGCACGCTGACTGCACCGCGCAGGTGGCGTTTGTTTTTGGTGGTCTTCTTGGTCAGAATGTGACGTTTGAAGGCTTGTCCGCGCTTGACGGATCCACCTGGACGGACGCGAAAACGCTTTTTCGCGCTGCTCTTGGTCTTCATCTTGGGCATTGAAATGCTCCTGTATAGCGCTCAGTGGGCGCTGCGCACCTGCGCAGTCTTGGTTGGCCCAGAGTCGCCTTGTTATTGCGCCGCCTTTTATGCCTGAACAGCGGCAGGAGCCGCCGTCTGGGCACCGGGTTTGGCTGCGCCACCCGATTTCTTTTTGCCCGGCGCGATCATCATGATCATTTGCCGGCCTTCGAGTTTGGGGAACTGCTCGACCACGATCAGATCCGCCAACTCATCACGGATGCGCTGCAACAGCGCCATACCGATTTCTTGATGCGTTATCTCGCGGCCACGAAAGCGCAGCGTGATCTTGCACTTGTCACCCTCATCAAGAAAGCGCTTGATGTTGCGCAACTTGATGTTGTAGTCACCATCATCGGTGCCAGGTCTGAATTTGACCTCTTTGACATCGATGACCTTCTGTTTCGACTTGGCTTCCGCCGCCTTTTTCTGCTCTTGGTACTTGAATTTGCCGTAATCCATCAGTCGGCACACAGGCGGACTGGCAGTGGCGGCAATTTCAACCAAATCCACATCGAGTTCACCCGCCATGCGCAAGGCTTCAAAGAGGCTGACAATGCCCAAAGGTTCATTCTCGGGTCCGCTGATGCGAACTTCAGAGGCCGTGATCTCACGGTTCAAGCGATGTTTGCGTTCCTCGCGCTGGCGACGGTCGCGAAATTCAGTAGCGATGGTGACTGTCCTTGTTCCAAAACCGCCATGCGACAAGCGCACGGCCACACACCGTCACAGGGACACGACTCAAGGCAGACATGAAATCAACGCTTGTGTGCAATGTCGTCCGTCAGCTTTTGTAGAAAAGCTGATACAGGCATCACCCCCAGGTCTTGATTGCCTCGGGCGCGCACTGCAACGGCACCATCCGCCTTCTCTTTCTCGCCCACGACGAGGATATAAGGCGGCTTTTGCAATGAATGCTCCCGTATTTTATACGTAATTTTCTCATTGCGCAGGTCTAAATCGACCCTAAACCCTTGATTTTTCAACAAATTGGC
>CAWUNN010000143.1:0-5624 GCA_963923185.1 uncultured Limnohabitans sp.
CATTTGAACAAACTCTCGTTCACAGGCGAGCCCATTGACAGCGAGACCGCTGCATTTGCCCGTCAAACTTTTGGTCAAGCGGTTTGCAGCATGTACGGCACCACCGAGATCGGTGTGATTTTGGTCAATTACCCCGGTGCCCCTGACTTTGAGGTCAAGCCCGGTTCCTTGGGCAAGCCTGTGCCAGGCTGCAAAGTCGAGGTCCAAGACGCTCAAGGCAAGCCTTGCGCCCCCGATGTCGTGGGCGAGCTCAAGTTGTGGCGTCGCGATCGTTGGATTTCGACCAAAGATTTGGGCAAGGTCGATTCAGATGGCCACTTTTGGCATGCTGGCCGTGCCGATGACGTCATCATCTCAGCCGGTTGGACCATCGGTGCGGTGCAAGTCGAAGACGTCTTGCTCAAGCACCCCGATGTCAAAGAGGCCGCTGTGATTGGCGTGCCCGATGCGCTGCGGGGCTTGGTCGTCAAGGCCTTCATCGTCAGCCCCAGAGCGGGCTCAGACGAGTTCACCCAAGAGCTGCAAAACTGGGTTCGACAGTCTCTGAGTCAGCACGAATACCCCAGGTTGGTGGCCTTTGTCAGCGAGTTGCCCAAAACACCCGCTGGCAAGGTTCATCGCAAAGCTTTGCGCGACCAAGAGGCGCTGGCCTCTTCCAGCACTTGCCCATCCATTTCCATTTCAGGAGCACTTTCATGACCCCCACAGAGCGCAGCTTTCCCAAAATCACCGAGTCTGGCTTGGATGATTTGCGAGCCCGCATAGGCGTCAAAATCACCCACACCGCCGAGCCTTGGTGCCACGAGGCCACGCGTGACAACATTCGCCATTACGCGCATGGCATTGGAGACGACAATCCGCTGTGGTGTGACCCTGAATACGCCCAAAAGACCCAGCACGGCGGCATTGTGGCCTTGCCCAGCTTTTTATTTGCCACCGACCGCATCATTTCGGGCTATGTGGGCGGCTTGCCTGGCATCCACGCCATGTGGTCGGGCTCCAATTGGACCTGGCACAAGTGGGTGCGGCGCAATGACGAGATCCACACTGAGGCGCATTTGAAAGACCTGGTGCTGCACGAGACCCGCTTTGCAGGCAAAGCCGTGCAACAGATTTATCACGTCGATTTCTTCAATCAGCAAGGCGACAAAGTGGCCGAAGCCGACAGTTGGTGTTTCAGAACCGAGCGCGACACCGCCCGCAACCAAGGCACCAAATACCGCGAACTCAAGCAGCGTGAACCGCGCAAGTACAAGCCCGAAGAAATTGCAGCCGCCTATCAGCTGTACCGCGATGAACCGGTCCAGGGTGCCAAGCCCAGATATTGGCAAGACATCAACGTGGGCGACGAATTGCCCGTGATGTTCAAAGGCCCGATGACCGTGACGGGCTTCATTGCCTACGCCCAGGGCTGGGGCGGCTTGTACATTCGGGCCAACAAAATGGCCTTCAAGTTGATCGATGCCCACCCGGGGGTGGGCATTCCCAATCGGCGTGGCATTCCCGATGTGCCCGAGCGGGTGCACTGGGAAGAAGACTTCGCACTCGAGGTGGGGGCACCCGGTGCCTACGACTACGGACCAGAGCGGGCTTCGTGGTTGACCCATCATTTGACGAATTGGATGGGTGACACCGGTTTTTTGTGCAACGCTCAATGCAAGATTCGCCGCCACAACCCAGAGGGCGACATGCTGTTCATCAAGGGCAAAGTCACCCGCAAATGGCAAGAGGGTGCGCGTCACCTGGTCGAGATCGAACAGTCGGCCCATAACCAAGACGATGAGCTGTCGGTGTTGGGCTCGGGCGTGGTCGAGTTGCCCTCGCGCTGAAGGGTCGGCCCGCATGGACGAATCATCTGCTTCGGCCCGCTTGGGTGCTTTGCACGGGGTGCGCGTGCTGGATTTGTCGCGCGTGCTGGCAGGTCCTTTGGCCACGCAGATGATGGCCGATCATGGTGCGACGGTGATCAAAATAGAGCCCCCATCGGGCGACGAGACTCGCCAATTGGGGCCACCCTTTGCCCCAAACGGCTCAGCGGCCTACTTCGAGTCGGTCAACCGAGGCAAACAAGCCATGGCCTTGGATGTGTCCACGCCACAGGGCCAAGACATCGTCCATCGCTTGCTGGCCGAGGCCGACGTCTTGATTGAGAATTTTTTGCCTGGCACCATGCAGCGTTGGCACTTGGACTACGAGCGCGATCTCAAAGGGCGTTACCCGCGGCTGATTTACTGCTCGATCAGTGGCTTTGGTGCCGATGGTCCCTTGGGCGGCTTGCCCGGTTATGACGCGGTCTTGCAAGCCCAATGCGGGTTGATGAGCATCAATGGCGACCCCCAATCGGGCAGCACCCGTTTGGGCATTCCGGTGGTCGATCACCTGACCGGCTACAACGCTTTGGTGGGCATCTTGATGGCTTTGCATGCGCGACAGCAAAGCGGGCAAGGTCAAAGGGTCGAGGCCACTTTGTTTGACACCGCTTTGGGCCTGATGGTGCCCCATGCGGCCAACTGGATTCGCTCGGGACAAGCCCCTGCCTTGATGGGCAGTGCGCACCCCAACATCGCGGTGTATGACAAGTACCGCTGCCAAGATGGCGAGGTCTTTTTGGGCATCATCAACGATGGCCAGTTCCGTCGCTTTTGCCAGGCGGTGGGCTTGGTCGAGGTCGCCAATGATCCGCGATTTGCCTCCAACCCACTTCGGGTGCAGCACCGTGCGGTGTTGCGCCCTTTGATTGAAGCGGCCTTGGCGCATCAACTCAAAGCGCCGATGTGCCAGCAACTCATGCAAGCCGGCGTGCCCTGTGCGCCTGTGCATTCTTTGCCCGAGGCCTTTGAGCAAGACCATGCCAAAGCCAGAGGCAACCTGATCGAAAACGGCGCTTATCGGGGGATTGCCTCGCCGATTCGCCTGATGGGCACACCCGCCATTCAGGCGGCCCCGCCCCCTGATTTTGCCCAAGACACGCGCCAGATCATGACCCGTGCAGGGTATTCCTTGCAAGACATCGAGGCGTTCACCCGCAATGGCGTGTTGCCCATGGCATTGAAATCGCTGGCACCGACCTCACCGTCGCCGCCCAAGGCTGGAAAAAAGGAGCAAGCATGAATCTGATCCGAGTGCTGCTCGCGAGCATGATCGGCTTGGTTTGCACGTTGGCAGGCGCGCAGACCTATCCGGTCAAACCCGTGCGCATCATCGTGCCCTATGCTGCGGGTCAAGGCACCGACATTGCGGCACGCACCATTGCTGAGCGCTTGGCCAAGAACCTGGGGCAAGCCTTTTTTGTCGACAACAAGGGCGGGGCAGGGGGCAACATCGGAGCCGCCGATGCGGCCCGCAGCGCCCCAGATGGCTACACCTTCATCATGGGCACCAATGCCACCCATGTCATGAACGCGTTTTTGTACGATCACCTCAGCTTCGATGCCGAGAAAGATTTTGAGCCAGTGGCCTTGGTCAGTACCTTCCCCATGCTGATGGTGGCGGGTGCTCAAACGGGGTTCAAAAGCCTGCAAGATGTCTTGCAGGCCCACCAGGCCAATGCCAAGGCCGCCGACTGTGCTTTGCCCAGCACCACGGCTCGTTTGGTGCTGGATTTGCTCAAAGACCACACACGCCAAAATCTCATGGGCATCCCTTACAAAAGTTCTGCCGCTGCAGCCTCTGATTTGTTGGGCGCACAGGTGCCTTTGGCCATTGACACCGTCAGCGCCACGCGTGCCGCGGTCGCCAGCGGCAAAATGATCCCCATCGCCATCACCTCGGCGCGTCAAAGCGCACTTTTGCCAGGTGTGAAAACCGTGGCCGAACAAGGTGTGCCGGGTTTTGAGGTGATTGCCTGGAATGCTTTGTACGCGCCCAAAGGCACGCCTGCGGACGTCATCAAACGTGTCAGCGATGAAGTCAGCCGCATATTGAGTCAACCCGAAGTGGTCGAAAAATTTTTGCAACTCGGCCACGAGCCCGCAGGGGGCACGCCTGAGCAATTGGCTCAATTCGCCAAATCAGAGCGTCAAAAATGGGGCCCTTTGATTCAAAAAAACGGCATCAAAGCCAATTGATTCAGCCGCTGCCTCTAGGCCATCCAGTGGCTCAATAAGACCTGGGCAAGCCCATCACTTTTTCGGCAATGAAACACAAAATCAGCTGCGGGCTGACTGGGGCCAGGCGCGGTATCCAGGCTTCGCGCAGATAGCGCTCGACATGGTACTCCTTGGCATAACCCATGCCCCCGTGCGTGAAGATGGCGTTTTCACAGCTGTGGTAACAGGCCTCGGCCGCCAAAAATTTGGCGCTGTTGGCCTCGGCCCCACAAGGCAATTGCTGGTCATACAACCAGGCGGCTTTTTGCACCATCAGGTAGGCCGCCTCTAATTCCATCCACGACTTGGCCAGCGGGTGTTGAATGCTTTGATTTTGACCAATCGGTCGACCAAACACTTCGCGCTCTTGCGCGTAGCCGGTGGCCCGGCGCAAAGCGGCGCGACCCAGGCCCACGGCTTCACTGGCGATCAAGATGCGCTCGGGGTTGAGCCCGTGCAAGATGTACTCAAAGCCTTTGCCTTCTTCGCCGATGCGATCTTGGACAGGAATTTTCAAACCATCGATGAAGACTTGGTTCGAATCCACCGACTTGCGCCCCAGCTTGTCGATCTCGCGCACCTCGACCACCGATCGATCCAAATCGGTATAGAACAAACTCAGGCCTTGGGTGCCACGGCTGTCTTGCACAGGGGTGGTGCGTGCCAACAGCAAGATTTTGTTGGCCACTTGGGCCGTGCTGATCCAGATTTTTTGACCATGCACCACATAGTGATCCCCTTGGCGCACGGCCTTGGTTTTCAGCTTCAGGGTGTTGAGCCCCGAGTCCGGTTCGGTGACGCCAAAGCAGGCCTTGTCGCGCCCTTGAATCAAGGGGGGCAACCAGCGTTGCTTTTGCTCATCGGTACCAAACACCACCACCGGATGCAGGCCAAAAATATTCATGTGGACCGCCGAAGCCCCTGAGAAGCCAGCACCGGTGGCGGCGATGGTGTGCATCATCAAGGCCGCTTCGCTGATGCCCAAACCTGCGCCCCCATAGGCCTGTGGCATGGCGATGCCCAGCCAACCCGAGTCGGCCAAGGCCCGATGAAAATCATGCGGAAATCCACCCTCGCGGTCTTTGCGCAACCAGTAATCGGCATCAAATGGGGCGCAAATGCGCTCGATGGCTTCTTGAATTTGCTGATGATCAGGGCTGATGGTGAAGTTCATGGTGGTGCAAAGATGGCCTGATGGGCCAACGAGAACGATGGGGCGTGGGTGGGGTCATGAGCGCAGTGCTCATTCTGGCTTGATGCCGGCTTGTTTGATCAGTGTTCCCCAATGGGCCAACTGGTCGCTGACGTATTTGGCAAATTCCTCTGGGGTTTTGCTGGGCCAGGTTTCAAAACCCAGCTTTTTCAATGACTCTTTGACCTCGGGGTCGGTCAAAGCGGCCAGCAATTCGGTGTTCAGTTTGTCCACCACCGCCTTGGACATGCCAGCCGGTCCAAAGACGCCGTTCCAAGAGGTCAAATCAAAACCAGGCACCTCGCGTGCCTGTCTCTTATACACATCTCCGAGCCCACGAGACG
>CAWUNN010000144.1:0-5610 GCA_963923185.1 uncultured Limnohabitans sp.
TCCGCTGCTCTACCAACTGAGCTACCGGGCCAGAGGGCAAATTATAACACCCGCCGAAATGGGACTGGCTTTAGGGGGTTGTCACCGCGCAAGTGCACAATGAGCCCATGCCCATTCTGCCCCCGTTCACCGCACCCACTCGCCACCACCGTGCCGACACGGCCTTGGCCGAGGTTCAACGCATTTATGCCCAATCGACCGCCCATTTGAAGCTGCATTTGCAGCAGTTCACTTTGGGCCAAGACCTGTCCGAGCGGGTGCGCGCCTGTTACCCGTTTGTGCGTCTGCAAACCGACACCGTGGTGCGCGATGTTCGCCACTCTGGCGGTCACCTGAGTTATGGGTTTGTCGATGGTCCTGGGCGGTATGAGACCACCCTGACTCGACCTGATCTCTATGGCGACTATTTGGCCAAACAGTTTGAGTTGTTGCTGCACAACCATGGTGTTGAACTGGAGGTGGGCATCAGCAACCAGCCCATTCCTGTGCACTTTGCTTTGGGTGAGCACGACCTGATCGAAGGCGAGCTGAACACAACCCAGCGCAGTCGGCTGCGCGATGTGTTTGACTTGCCCGATCTGACGGTGATGGACGATGGCATTGCCAATGGCACTTGGCGCCCCAGGGGTAATGAGGCGAGGCCCCTGTCGCTGTTCACGGCCGCACGAACCGATTATTCATTGCAGCGATTGCGCCATTACACCGGCACCAGCCCCGAGCATTTTCAGAACTTTGTGTTGTTCACCAATTACCAGTTCTACATCGATGAGTTTGTGCGCTTGGGGCATCAGGCCATGGCCGATCCAAGCTCTGAGTTTGAGGCCTTTGTTGAACCGGGCAATCGCATCACCCGCCGCGCCGAGTCAGCGGCTCAGCCAGGTGACGAATGGGGGGTTGCTCCGCCTCGGTTGCCGCAAATGCCAGCCTACCACTTGAGGCGCGGCGACCGCAGTGGCATCACCATGGTCAACATCGGGGTGGGTCCGGCCAACGCCAAAAACATCACCGATCACATCGCCGTGCTGCGCCCTCATGCCTGGCTGATGCTGGGCCATTGTGCGGGCCTTCGCAACAGCCAGCAGTTGGGTGACTATGTGCTGGCCCATGGGTACGTGCGTGAAGACCATGTGCTGGACGAAGAACTGCCCCAGTGGGTGCCCATCCCCGCTTTGGCTGAAATACAAATTGCACTCGAGCAGGCCGTGGCCGACATCACCGGCTGCAGGGGATTGGAATTGAAGCGCATCATGCGCACAGGCACCGTGGCCAGCACCGACAACCGCAATTGGGAACTGTTGCCCGACCAAACACCCCAACGCCGATTCAGCCAAAGCCGTGCCGTGGCCCTGGACATGGAAAGTGCCACCATCGCCGCCAACGGCTTCAGGTTCAGGGTGCCCTATGGCACCTTGCTGTGCGTCAGTGACAAACCCTTGCATGGCGAAATCAAATTGCCGGGCATGGCCAACCACTTTTACCGGGAACGGGTCGATCAGCATTTGCGCATCGGCATGCGCGCATTGGAGCTGTTGCGTCTGAAAGGCATGGGCCAATTGCACAGCCGCAAGCTGCGCAGCTTTGACGAGGTGGCGTTTCAGTGAATCAAGTCGTGCGCCACTCACCCATGGCCTGGCCCATGCGCACCGCCTGACCCGGCTGCCACGCATGAAGTTGCACGGCCTGCTCGGGCCACAACAACACCACGGTCGAGCCCAATAAAAAACGCCCCATCTCTGACCCGGCTTGCAAGGTGTGTTCACCGGGTTCGTAATGCCACTGTCGCACCAAGCCTGGTCGGGGCGGGTTGACCACCCCATGCCACACCGTGGCCATGCTGCCCACGATCGTGGCCCCCACCAGCACCATGACAAAGGGCAGGCCTTGTGGGGTCTCAAACTCGCACACCAGACGCTCATTGCGCGCAAACAGGCCCGGCACCGAGGCCACAGTTTGTGGGTTGACCGAGTACAAGTCACCTGGCACATGGATCATGCGCCGCAACCGCCCCGCATGGGGCATGTGGATGCGGTGGTAATCGCGTGGGCTGAGGTAAATGGTGGCAAATTGACCGTTTTGAAATGCTTGTGCCAGTGTGGCATCGCCACCCAACAGGGCACGGGTCGTGTACCGATGGCCTTTGGCCTGAAAAATAAAGTCGCCTTCTATCGCGCCCATTTGACTGACAGCGCCGTCCACCGGGCACAGCACTCCCGCTTCGGCCAATGGCCTGGCGTCTGGTTTGAGAGCTCGCGTGAAAAACGCATTGAAGCTGTCGTACTGGCTGATGTCAGGCTGTGCCGCCTCTGCCATGTCGACCCCATAACGCCGCACAAATGAACGGATGATGGCGGTGGTCATGGCCCCGGCCCGGGCCTGTGCGACCAGACCGCCCAAACGGGTCAGAGCCAGGCGCGGCGTGAAGTGCTGCAAAAGAACAAAAAGCGACATCGCTGGATTTTAGATGGCGCGGCGTTTCGACCACATGGCCTACACTGTTTGCATGTCCATTCGTCAACTGCTCGCACCCATTGAGCACGTCTCGCCCGCCTGGTTTGTGCCCGTGATGGGTTGGACAGGTTTAGGCCTGACTTGGTTGCGCGCCGCGCAGGCTTTGGGCGATGTGGCGATGCACCTCAGTTGGGTGTGTGCGGTGGTGGCTGGCCTGATGGCCACCCAATTGGTCTTGGTCAATGTGTGGCGCGCCGTGCGTTACCCGGTGGCATTCATGGCCGATGTGAGCCACCCCATCCTGTTCAACTTTTGGTCGGCCTTGCCCATCGCCTTGGTGTTGCTGGTGGCCTTGTTCATGGGTTTGACACCCCAAGCGAACCCTTATCTTGAGGCGTTGTGGTGGCTGGGCGCGCTGGGCGAATGGGCGTGCCTGATTTGGGCGCTGGCCCGATGGAGCCTGCCCCAAGCCCAACCCGCAGGCCTTTCGGCGATCACCCCGGTGATTTTTTTGCCCTTGGTCGGGCATGCCCTGGTGCCTTGGGCGGGCGTGCCACTGGGCCATGCCACCTACAGCGCTTTGCAATTGGGCGTTGGCCTGTTCATGTGGCCGATCGGGCTGGTTGTGTTGTTGTTGCGCCTGTTCACAGTGGGGCCCTTGCCCGCGCGCATGACCCCAACCTGGTTCATTTTGATGGTGCCTCCGTCGGCCTTGGCCTTGTCACTGAACCTGTGGCAACCGCCCGAGTCCTTGCTTTGGGGCTTTTGGGGAATGGGATTGACCTCTTTAATGTGGGCGCTTACTTATATTAAAGCCATTGCTCAACTTGAATTCAATTTGCCACACTGGGGAATGAGTTTTCCCTTGGCCGCGTTCACCTCGATGTCGTTGATGATGTCGCAAAAGACCGATGGCGCGTGGTTGCAAACCCCGGCCCTGATGATGCTGACCCTCACCAGCGGGGTCATCCTATGGCTGACTTGGAAGACCTTGCTGGGCATCTTGGGTGGTGTATTGCTACGCCCAGAGTCACAAGCACCCGCTCAAAGCTGATCATTTCGCACATAAAAGTCACGGATGTTTGAAATCCCGAGCATGCAATCGGGAGTCCCGAACCCGATAAGATCCATGTCTTTCACTTGGCCTCAGTGACTCAAGTGATGTTTTTTTAACTTCAATCTGGATCGATCATGACCTCTCGCACCCACATCCATCGCCTTCAAGTGGCCAGCAATTTATTCAGATTCATCGAAGATGAGGTGCTGCCCGGCACAGGTGTCAGCAGCGCCCATTTTTGGAAGGGCTTTGACGCGATCGTGGCCGAGTTTGCACCGCGCAACATCGCTCTGCTGGACAAACGCGACCACTTGCAGCTGGAAATGGATGCATGGCACAAGGCCCACCCTGGCCCGATCAAAAACATGAAGGCGTATCGGGCCTTTTTAGAAAAAATCGGCTACCTGGTCAAAGACCCCGGCAAAGTCAAATGCACCACCGCCAACGTCGATGCCGAGTTGGCCGTGCAAGCCGGTCCGCAATTGGTGGTGCCCATTTTGAATGCCCGCTACGCGCTCAACGCGGCCAATGCCCGTTGGGGTTCGCTGTATGACGCGCTGTACGGCACCGATGCCATCCCAGAGACCCAAGGCTGCGAGAAGGGCCCCGGTTACAACGAAAAACGTGGCGCCAAAGTGATCGAGTACGCCCGCTATGTGCTGGACCGCACCGTGCCACTGAAAAAAGGCTCGCACATCGACTCGGTCGGCTACAGCATCAGCCACGGCGCTTTGCAAGTTCGCCTGGCCAGCGGAGCGGTGGTGGGCTTGGCCAAACCCAAGCAATTGATCGGTTACCAAGGCAAGGCCGAGCAGCCCAGCAGCGTGCTGTTCCAACACAACGGCATCCACCTCGATTTGCAAATCAACCCGAAGCACCCGATTGGTCAGACCGACCCAGCAGGTGTGTGCGATTTGGTGGTCGAGGCTGCCTTGTCCACCATTTTGGATTTGGAAGACTCGATCGCTGCGGTCGACGCCGACGACAAAGTGCTGGCTTATCGCAACTGGCTGGGCATTTTGAAAGGCACCTTGGTCGAAGAGGTGGCCAAAGGCGGGCGCACCTTCACCCGCACACTCAACCCCGACCGCGTTTACCAGCGCCCCGACGGCCAAGGAGAAGTCAGCCTGCATGGCCGCTCGCTGCTGTTTGTGCGCAATGTGGGCAGCCTGATGACCAACCCGGCCATCCATTACAGCGGCGCCGATGGCCGCACACTCGAAATCCCCGAGTGCATCATGGACGCCGTGATCACCACGCTGATTGCCATCCATGACCTCAAAGGGCACGGCGCCAATGGCATTCGCAACTCGCGCACCGGTTCGATTTACATCGTCAAACCCAAGATGCACGGACCTGAGGAGGTGGCATTCACCTCTGACTTGTTTGGCCGACTTGAGAAATTGTTCGGCTTGGCCGACAGCACGGTCAAGCTGGGCATCATGGACGAAGAGCGCCGCACCAGCGTCAACCTGAAAGCGTGTATCGCCGCGGCCAAGACCCGCGTGGCTTTCATCAACACCGGCTTTTTGGATCGCACGGGCGATGAGATTCACACCGCCATGCACGCTGGCCCCATGCTGCGCAAGGGGGACATCAAATCCACCCCATGGATCGCAGCCTACGAAAAGCACAACGTGCTGGTGGGTCTGTCGTGTGGCTTGCGCGGTCGCGCCCAAATCGGCAAGGGCATGTGGGCCATGCCCGATCTGATGAGCTCGATGCTGCAGCAAAAAGTGGTGCACCCCCTGGCCGGGGCCAACACCGCTTGGGTGCCCAGCCCCACGGCGGCCACCTTGCACGCCATGCACTACCACCAGGTGGATGTGTCTGCGGTGCAAAAAGAGTTGGAGAAAACCAAGCTTGAGGACGTGCACGAGGCGCTGTTGACCGATTTGCTGAAGGTGCCCGTGGCCACCCAAACCCATTGGTCGCCCGAAGTGCGACAGCAAGAAATCGACAACAACATCCAAGGCATTTTGGGCTACGTGGTGCGTTGGGTCGATCAAGGTGTGGGCTGCTCTAAGGTGCCCGACATCAACAACGTGGGCCTGATGGAAGACCGCGCCACCCTGCGCATTTCCAGCCAGCACATCGCCAACTGG
>CAWUNN010000145.1:0-5589 GCA_963923185.1 uncultured Limnohabitans sp.
GTGTCCAGTTGTTGCGGCTGTTGGTGTTGGCAAAAGCCAAACTGTCGGTGTGACCACGCAGCGCCACTTTATTAGGCAAGGTCGACAGCAGTTTGCCCACTTCTTGCATCAGAGCTTGCGCCCGGGGGGTCATGTTGGTTGTGCCCAACCCAAACATGGCGAAGTCGGCTTTGTCCAGGATGTCAATGCGCAGGCCGTCTTTGTCACGGGTAAACTGAACTTGATCCTTCATGTTTTTGAGATTTGGATTTTTCTCCAAATTTTCTTTCAGGTCTTTTTCCAATTTCTCAAAACTGGCTTGCTCGGCCTCTATTTTTTTACGCAGCTCTTCATCGATTTGACCAGACTCTTTGCTGTCTGAGCCTTTGGGTGAAGGATCGTTTTCAGTCGGTCCACCTTGCGAGCGAGGCGTCACGATGTTGAGCATGTTGGTTTGCTTGGCCTTGAAAGGCATGCCATCCGGGTCGATGATGGATGAGCCCCCAAGCAAGCCATCTGAGCCTGCCAATTTTCCAATCTCTAAATTGCTTTGCGAGGTGGGTTTGAAGTACTCGGCAATGCTTTTGCGCTGGTCTTCGTTGGAAGCCCCCAACAACCACATGAGCAAGAAAAACGCCATCATGGCAGTCATCATGTCGGCCAGCGCAATTTTCCAAGCACCCCCATGCGCTCCACCATGGCCATCACCGATGACCTTTTTGATGACGATGGTGGGCGCCACCGTGACAGGGGCATCTGGATCGGCTTGATCAGGGATGGCGGCGCCTGCCTCAGGTTGCGCTTGAGCCTCAGGGGCGACCTCAGGCGGTTCTTTGGGCTGCGACTCTTCCTCCGGTGCTTGAACCGGGGCTTCGAGTTCAGCTGTCGCCGCCTCGCTCATGCTCAATTGCCTCGCATGCCGTCAAACACTTCGGCGAAGCTGGGTTGATTGTGATGGCTGATGCTGACACGAGCGGCTTCAATGATCAAAGGCATGGGATGACCGTGCATGGTGCCGATGATGATTTGTTTGACCACTTTGTAAATTTCGCCTTCTTCTTCAACGATTTGAGCCATTCGTTTGGACATGGGCTCGACCAAGCCATAAGCGAAAAACACACCCAAAAATGTGCCGACCAAAGCGCCGCCGATCAAAGCACCCAACACTGGAGGGGGCTGATCAATTTTGCCCATGGTCTTGACCACG
This sequence comes from uncultured Limnohabitans sp., assembly GCA_963923185.1. Classification (GTDB taxonomy): domain Bacteria; phylum Pseudomonadota; class Gammaproteobacteria; order Burkholderiales; family Burkholderiaceae_C; genus Limnohabitans. The sequence goes on from CAWUNN010000145.1 coordinate 1,187, forward strand.
CCCAACACACAAGCCACGATACCCAAAGCAGGCAAAGCGCCGGCCAAGGTTCCCACCGATTCGACAATTTTCAATTCGCCGTGGTGATGGGTTTTGATCGATTGATCCATCACCTCTTCCACGGCATAAGGGCTCAGGTTGCTGGAAGACACCACCATCAATCGAACGGTGTCGGTGATCAAATGCAACAAGGCATGGTCATGCAGAATTTTGGGGTATTCACCAAAAATGGCACTGGCTTCTGGGTTTTCAATGTGGGCCTCTAGAGCCACCGCCCCTTCGGTTTTGAGCGTTTTCATGATTTTGGCGACCACAAAAATCGTGCTCAAGTAATCTTCTTTTTTATAGGCTGGCCCTTTGAAAACCTTGCCCATGCCTTTGCCCAGGCCTTTGACGACCTCCATGCCATTGCCCACCAAGGTCGCGGCAATCCCTGCCCCCACAATGATGAAGGTTTCGATCGGCGCGGCCTTGATGATGGGGGCCATGGACCCGCCCGCCATGACATAGCCGCCAAACACAAAGACAAAAAGTAAAACAAGACCAATGATTGCTATCATCCATCACTCCTCGATCGCCTACAAACGCAAAGTTCCAAAGGAGTTGCGCTCGGTGGTGCGCATGACCCAGGAATGATCGCTGTGGGCAGATGATTCAATGCATGTTGCGCGCAAGTGCATCAGGCACTGGGGCTTGAGCTGGCAACTTGGTCGGCAACAAACTGGGAACCTCGCTCCAGGCTTGGCTGATCTCCGTGACCAAAGAAAGGATTTCATCCAGTACCTTGAGGTCATTGTACGCATTGACATGCACCAATCGCCGTGAGACATACCCGTACAACTCGTGAAGGTTACGGGCCAATTCTCCGCCTTTTTCCAAGTCCAGTGCAGATTGAAGACCAATGGCGATGCGACCTGCACGGGCCAAACTCTTGTTTTTGTCTTGAATGGCCTTGGATTCGATGTGACCTTTGGCTTGAAGCATGCTCTCGATCAACCCATCAAAAAGCATCTGGATCAACTCCACCCTGTCGGCGCTCATGGCGCGGGTGATTTGACTGCCTTGACCGTAGTCTTCCATGGCTCTGTAATTGATTCGCATGTTGCTCACTCCTTTATTCCCAACACCTTTGGATTCGGTGTCAAAGCGGGAAACTTAAGCGAGTTTCTTTTCTGAAATGCAATGCGATTCAAATCAGGCCGCGAGAGTGAAAATGCGCCTGGAAAGCGGCAATCTTTTGCCGCTCAGTTGGACTTGGATGGGCGTTGTCGGCGACTGTTCAGCGGTTCGATGTCCAATACCGTTCTTAACTTTTTGACGATCGAGCTGATCAATTGGCTCACCCTGGACTCGGTGACCTCGAGCACCTCGCCAATTTCTTTGAGATTGAGCTCTTCCACGTAATACAAATTCATGACAAGTTGCTCGCGCTCGGGCAGATCGGCGATCGCCGCAACCAAGGCCTGCATGAACTCTTGCTGCTCAACGATGGACTCAGGCTGTTGATCGGTGTCGGCCGCCAAACTCATGACCTCATCGGCCACGACCTCCAGTGAATAGGTCTCAAACCGATGGGCCTGGGTGCGTTCTTTGTGGAATTCCTCCAAATCCAGTCCCAGATGCTCGGCCAATTCTGTTTGTGTGGGCGTTCGACCCAGTTCAATGGTCAACAAATGAACCGCTTCACTGTGCGACTTGTTGATGGCCACTGCCGATCTGGGCAAAAAGGACAGTCGCCTGACTTCATCCAAAATGGCACCGCGCACCCTGCTCAGCGCATAGTTTTCAAAATCGATGCCTCGGCCAGGGTTGAATGACCTCGAGGCTTCTAGCAAACCAATCATCCCCACCTGAATCAACTCATCGAGTTCCATGAAAGGGGGCAATCGAACTTTCAAATGCAAGGCCACGCGCTTGACCATGCCAAGATGAGCCATCACCAACGCTTCGCTGTTGTTTTGCACCTCGTCATACATGCGGATGTTGGCCATGGTGATGTTCAAGCTTTCTGCGCCAATCGCTCGACAAAAAACTGAATCCCGCCACTGAATTCATTGAGCACAGGCAAATTTTGAGTGGCTTCAGCCAAACGCCTGAAATCTCTGGCAGCGGCGCTGCTGGGCGCGTATTCCAACACCGACTGAAACTTCTTCAAACTTTGCAGAATTTGATCGTCACGCTCGACTGAACCGAGGTAATGAATGGTTTGCTCCAAAAATCGAGCACACACTTGGTTGATGCGATCAAACAAAAGCTGGCCATGGGCTTCGCTGTCCACCGCATTGGGGATCAAATGAATTTCATTCAATCCGTGGTCTTTCATCATGACTTTGATGGTGCCATAAGCATCTGCAATGGACGATGGATCGTCTTGCACCACCACAAAGCGCCTGGAGCAGGCGGACAACAAAGTCATCACAGAGGGTGAAATGCCTGCTGGCAAATCGACAATCAAGACATCGATTTGGTCGTCCAAAGAACTGAATTCTTGAACGATGCGCGCCATTTGCAACTCGTTCAAATCGGCCATTTCTTGCAAACCCGAAGCACCAGGGATCAACATGACCCCTTGCCGGGTTTTGACCATGATGTCGGCCAAAGTTTTTTCGCCAGACAGAAAATGGCTCATGTTGAATTGCGCCCTGCAACCCAGCAAGATTTGTGCATTGGCCAAACTCAGATCTGCATCAAACAGCATGACTCGACGGCCCTTGGCAGCCAGCGCGACCGCCAAATTGACCGCAACGGTGGTCTTACCGACCCCCCCTTTGCCGCTGACGATGCCGATGACCTGAGTAGGCTTCGTGGTGCTCATGAATTTAATGGAACTCCGAGTTCGTGGCCAATTGGGCGGGCAAAGCAGCCGGTGTCATGGCGATTTCTGGCATGCAGTGGCTGAGCGCCAATTCTGCCAAAACCGTTGGAGTCAATGTTAACAGGTCATCGTCAATTTGCGCCGATTCGCATGCCACTGACAAGCGCACTGGATTTTTCGAGGTCATCAAGTGTTGCAACAGTGGCCAAGGCGAGCAAGATTCATCCAATTTGCTGATCATCAAGCTTTGCCAAGCCGCATCAGCGCCATCCATGAGCCTGTGCAAAGTGGCGGCAGAAACATCGGCCGGCACAACGGCATGGGCCTTGACCGCAGGACAAACTTGACGGCAATCGGCCAAGTGGTCTGCCATTTGCACGCCCGGGGTATCGATCAAAATCAATGCCCTCTGAGACAATTCGTTGAGCAAAGTAGACAGCGCTTGAGCATCTTGGGCCCGATAGCAATCGATCCCTAAAGAAGAGCCAAGCATTTGAATTTGCGTCCATGCCCCAGCCCGATGATCTCGATAGGAAACAATGACCATCTCTTGGGTGCTTTTGGATTGAAGGGCTTGTCTAGCCAATCTGGCCAACATGGTGGTTTTGCCCGCCCCAGAAGGACCTGCCAACACATGGACACCCTGCATCGGCGCAGCTTCTGCATGGACAGTGATGTTGGCAACCAATTGTTGTACCAGGTGATCGATCGCAGCACTCAGATGGGTTTGATCACGCAGACTGTCCAAGAGCAACGCACGCAAACTGCTGGGGACAGCAGCCTCGTGCAAGCCCTGCACCAGCGATTGAATCTCTGGTGCCCAGGTCTGGTTGCTTTGCCACATCTGAGTTTTTTGATTCAGTCTGAATTCTTTCCTCAAAGCGGCTATTTCTTCTCTGATGGTCGCGACAATTTCACGGCTTCGAATCAAATCTCTGTCGTCTTGTTGTCCCCCCTCATCTGCGTGGTGTGTGGGGCGGGCATTTTCAAGGGGCACATTCAAAGATTTTTGAGCAGCATGAAATTGATCGGCAAATTCATGTTGGGCCTGTACGGGGTCAGTCCACTCGATCGTCTCTTCTTCTTGTGGAGTGGCTGCTTGAACATCGACCGCCACCACCAATTCGGTTTGGCCTGCCAGGCGTTGATTAGAGATCACAAAAACGTCTGGGCCATAACGCTTGAGGGCGATCTCGTTGGCGCTGCGGGTGTCGTTGGCCAATATGCGCTTGAGTTCCATGGGTGGTGCCTTTGATCAATTCGATGGATGGGTCACTGCGCAGCGACCTGGATGTTGTGGATGACTTTGACGCTTTGGTCGTCAGGGATTTCGTTGTAGGACAAAATGGTCAAGTCATTCACCCTGTAACGAACCGCTTTCGACAGCCAAGGTCTGATGGCAGGCGAGACGACCAATACGGCCGGATGGCCCTCGTCTTCCACCTGCGCGGCCCCGGTTCGCAAGGATGCAAACAGTCGTTCTGCCAAACCGGGTTCAAGCGCCAAGCTCTGACCAGGGGCGCTTTGTTGCAACACGTTATGCAAAAGTTGCTCTAAGCTGGGGTCCAAAGTCATGACCGACAGGTCT
>CAWUNN010000146.1:0-5570 GCA_963923185.1 uncultured Limnohabitans sp.
AGGATTTAAAAAAGGCTTGACCCAATACGGAGACAGCGGTTTTTCGCTGTTTTTACGAAAAGCTTTCATCAAAGGGGCGGGTTACACCGATGATGCGTTGGATCGTCCCGTCATTGGGATCGCCAGCACGGGCAGTGCCTACAACCCCTGCCACGGCAACATGCCCCAACTGCTCGAGTCGGTGCAGCGCGGCATCATGCTGGCCGGGGGGTTGCCCATGCCTTTTCCAACCATCTCATTGCATGAAAGCTTTGCCTCACCCACCAGCATGTTTTTGCGCAATCTGATGTCCATGGACACCGAAGAAATGTTGCGAGCCCAGCCCATGGATGCGGTGGTGTTGATTGGAGGATGCGACAAAACGGTGCCCGCGCAATTGATGGGGGCCGCCTCGGCTGGACTGCCATCGATCCAGTTGATCACCGGCTCCATGCTGACCGGCTCGCATCGAAACCAGCGCGTAGGGGCTTGTACCGACTGTCGCCGCTATTGGGCAATGTATCGATCAGAGACCATCGTTGAAGAAGAAATCAACGAAGTCAATGACCAGCTCGTGGCCAGCGTGGGCACATGCAGCGTCATGGGAACGGCCAGCACCATGGCCTGTTTGGCCGAGGCCATGGGCCTGACGGTGCCGGGCGGAGCCAGCCCGCCAGCGGTGACCGCCGATCGCATGCGGGTGGCCGAAGAAACCGGCAAGCAAGCCGTTTGGTTGGCTCGACAAAGACTGGGCATCACCCAAATCTTGGATCAGCGCGCCCTTGAAAACGGCATGCGGGTGTTGTTGGCCATCGGCGGCTCGACCAATGCCATCGTTCACCTCAGCGCCATCGCTGGACGGCTGGGTTTTGAGATGGACTTGAAAGCATTGGACCGCATGGGGCGTGACACACCGGTGCTGTTGAACCTCAAGCCATCGGGAGAGCACTACATGGAAGACTTTCATGCAGCCGGTGGCATGGCCACATTGCTGCGTGAGCTCAAGCCCTTGCTGCACCTGGATGCGCTGACGGTGACGGGGCGCACCTTGGGCGAAGAAATTGAACGAGCCGGGCCTGGTTTTGCACAAGATGTGGTCCGCCCTCTGAATCAACCCATTTATGCTCAAGGCGGTTTGGCCGTCTTGCAAGGCAATTTGGCCCCGGGTGGAGCCATCATCAAAGCCTCTGCAGCCGATCCGCGACTGATGGAGCATGAGGGGCGCGCGGTGGTATTTGAGAACCTACAAGACTTGGCCGAGCGCATTGACAAAGAAGACTTGGATGTGACGGCCGATGATATTTTGGTGCTCAAGAACATAGGCCCCAAAGGTGCCCCTGGCATGCCCGAGGCCGGTTACATGCCCATCCCGCTTAAATTGGCCAAAGCTGGAATCAAAGACATCGTGCGCATCTCTGATGGGCGCATGAGTGGCACGGCTTTTGGCACCATCGTCTTGCACGTCACCCCCGAATCAGCCATTGGAGGTCCTTTGGCTTGGGTGCAAACCGGCGACCGAATCCGCCTGTCAGTCAGTCAGCGCAGCTTGCAATGGCTGGTCAGTGAAGAAGAATTGGCCCGCCGACAAGCGGCCCACCCGATCGCAGAGCCTCAAGCCGAGCGGGGCTATCGCAAGTTGTATTTGCAATCGGTCAATCAGGCCGATGAGGGCGTGGATTTTAACTTTTTACGCCCGCCAGGCCCTAAGCAGAAAGTGCCTCGCACTTAAGCCCTTGAGGGCACCCAGACAGGTCTCGAGCGACAAAGCCCAAACCCAGGCGAACAAGGTCACGGCGGCCAAGTAGACCCAGTGATCTGAGTTTGCGTGCGCTCCTGAGTGGCTGAACCAAGCGCCCAGAGCAATCAGGACGGCGAAGTGACCTAAAAACAAGGGGTAACTCAAATCGCTGCCCATGGCCAACCATCGGCCCCAAACGGATTTGACCTGCACACGCTGACCCCACATCAACATCAAAACGGTGACACCCGCCAGGGCCTGACGGCCTCGCCATTGCAAGCCAAGGTCTATCAACCAGACGGCCAAGGCCAGCCACAACCAAATGGCTTGGCGTGGATCTTTTTCTGCCCAAGCCACCAAACAACCCATGCCATAAGAGGCGACAAAATAAATGGCCCACACGTCCATGTGCGGTTGCCGACTGATCACCACCAGGGACAACAAAACGACACACAACCACAACACCGAGGACAACCAAGAAGCTCTGGCATGCCCTGAATGTCGGGTGTGCAAGACCCAAAGGGCCAAAATCACGTACAACTGAAAATCAATGGCCACATACCAGGCCCCGGCAGAAATGGCGCTGAGATTGAACACATCAAAGCTCAGAGTCAGGTGCGCCAACCACACGCTCAGTGAGGGCGCTGGGGTGACAAAATCAGGTGCATAACGGTTTCTGACACACCAACCTATGACCGCCGTCAAGACCATGGCCAGCATGAAGGTGGGCATCAGCCTGAGGTAACGCTTGAAGCACAAACGCCAAGCCCCGTCACTTTGCGCACGCCCCAGGCTTTGGGCGCTGAGGTAACCCCCAACGACCAAAAAGACATGCACCACCCAACGGCCAGGTTCGAGCAAAAATTCTGTCAATCGGGGGCTCAGGTTCATCCAATTCAGCTGCGAGGGTGCGTACAGCAGCGCGTGATGCCACACGATCAGTTGGGCACAAACGACTTTGAGCAGGTCGACTGTGAAGTGCCTGCGCGTCATTCGGAAAGGCTCCATTTGGGAGTGCGCTTGTCTATGAAGGCCTGAAACCCTTCTTGTGCAGCGTCATCCATCATGTTGCAAGCCATGGTCTGGCCCGCCAACTGATAGGCCGCGGCAATGCCCAATTCAAGCTGTTGATAAAACAAGGCTTTGCCCAAGCGAATGGAAGCTGGCGGTTTGGCCACAATTTTTTGGCACAAATCGAGTACCGCTTGCTCGAGTTGATCCGCATTCACACTGCGGTTGATCAGGCCTTCAGCGACCGCCTGTTGGGCGTCAATGAAGTCCCCGGTCAATAGCATCTCGAGGGCTTTCTTGCGCCCGACATTGCGCGACAAACCCACGCTGGGGGTCGAGCAAAACAATCCAAAATTGATGCCCGATACGGCGAAACGAGCGTTTGCACTGGCCACTGCCAAATCGCACATGGACACCAACTGGCAGCCAGCAGCCGTGGCAATGCCTTGCACCTGGGCGATCACGGGCTGGGGCAAATGCTGGATGGCCAACATCAGCTTTGAACACTGGGCAAACAACTCTTGGTAAAAAGACAAATCAGGTTGTGATCGGATTTCGTGCAAATCATGCCCTGCACTGAAAGCCTTGCCCTTTGCCGCCAAAATCAGCACCCGACAATCGGCATCGGCCGCGACTTGAGTCAACGCCTGTTGCATCGCCTGCATCATCTCAGAGGACAAAGCATTGAGCGCATCGGGCCTGGCCAGCGTGATGCGTTGCACACCTTGCAAAGGATGATCAAGCAAGATCAATGGGGCTTCGGTCATGATGAGGCTTGTGTGGCTGAAATCTGAACATAACCGTTCATTTTACAATAATGCACATGAACCAGGCCCCCCATTTGCCGTGGCTGAAAGATGGCATTGCTTTTCCCCATCCTGAGCGGGCTTGGGGTGCAGACAGCCCGGCGCCGGGCTTGCTGGCTGCGGGTGCCGAGTTGACCCCCAAGAGATTGATTCAAGCCTATTCCCAAGGTATTTTTCCGTGGTTCAGCGCCGGTCAACCCGTGTTGTGGTTTTGTACCGATCCGCGCATGGTCTTGCGGCCCACACAGTTTGCAGGACATCATGCGCTGATCAAAAAAATCAGAAAACTTCGGCGTGAGCAGCGCTTGATCGTGACCTTTGATCACGACTTTGTGCAAGTCATGCGCCATTGCGCTCAGATGCCACGCGCTGAGCAAAAAGGCACCTGGATCGGTCCCGAGATGATGCAAGCTTATGCCCTATTGCATCAACAAGGGCTGGCACAAAGCGTCACCACTTGGATTGATGGCCATTTGGCTGGCGGCTTGTATGCCGTCACTCTGGGGCGCATGGTGTTTGGCGAGTCGATGTTCAGCCTTCAATCTGATGGATCCAAAATTGCCCTGAGTGCCTTGGTCGCTTGGGCATTGAGTCACCAATTGCCTTTGATCGACTGTCAACAAGAAACTGGACACTTGCGTTTCATGGGGGCGCGCCCCATCGCTCGCAGCCTGTTCTTGCAAGAAGTCCAGGCTTTGGTCAAAATGCCATCACCGGAATGGTCATTCCAGCCGGAACTTTGGCAACACCTTGGGCTTGGTTTGTGACACACCTTCAGGATCTTCCGCTTCAGTCGTTGCAGTTTTATGCCACGGCACCCTACCCTTGCAGTTACGTGGCAGAGCGCATGGCGCGCTCACAGGTGGCCACACCCAGCCACCAAATTCAAAACGAAACTTATTCTGAGCTGGTGGCCATGGGTTTTAGGCGCAGTGGCATGTTCACTTACCGACCCTATTGCGATGGCTGCCGTGCCTGCATCCCCTTGCGCGTCGATGTGGGCCGCTTCAAACCCCATCGCAGCCAACGACGCAGTTGGCAGCAACACCATGACCTTGAAGTGCGCATCTTGAAACTGGGCTTTGTCCCAGAGCACTACAAGTTGTATTTGCGCTATCAAAATGGCCGCCACAGCGGCGGTGGCATGGACCAAGACAGCATCGACCAGTACACCCAGTTTTTGCTTCAAAGCCGGGTCAACTCGCGCTTGGTTGAGTTTCGCACCCCGTCAACAGATGGTGGCCCTGGAGTGCTCAAAATGGTCTCTATTTTGGACGTGCTCAACGATGGCTTGTCTGCGGTGTATACCTTTTATGAACCCGAGCCTGCTGCCAACTATGGCACATACGGCGTGCTGTGGCAGATCGAACAAGCAAGGGTTTTGGGTTTGCCTTGGCTGTACTTGGGTTATTGGATTGAGAACAGCCCCAAAATGGATTACAAAAGCCGCTTCCAACCGCATCAACTTTTGCGCGATGGGCAATGGCAAGACGCCACGCCATGCACACAGGCCACGGCTCCAAGATAAGATATCGCCATGCGAAAAACAGACACAGCCCCATCTGCCACCCCTGCCATTCAAGTCATTGAGCGCATGTTTGGTTTGATCGATGTGTTGGCATCACGCGAAGAGGCCGTGAGCCTGAAAGAAATCAGCGAGAAAACCGGTTTGCATCCTTCGACGGCCCATCGCATCTTGAATGATTTGGCTTTGGGTCGATTTGTCGATCGCCCCGAAGCGGGCAGCTACCGCCTGGGCATGCGACTGCTGGAATTAGGCAACTTGGTCAAAGCCCGTCTGAATGTTCGCGATGCCGCGCTCAACCCGATGCGCGATTTGCACCGACAAATCCATCAACCCGTCAATTTGAGCGTGCGCCAAGGCGATGAGATCGTCTACATCGAGCGCGCTTACAGTGAACGCTCGGGCATGCAAGTGGTGCGTGCGATTGGCGGACGCGCACCCTTGCATCTGACCTCGGTGGGCAAATTGTTTTTGGCGCTGGAAGATTTGCCCCGATTGCGCGCTTATGCCA
>CAWUNN010000147.1:0-5542 GCA_963923185.1 uncultured Limnohabitans sp.
ACCTGCAGCTGCTGCGGCAGAAGCCCCGGCGCCTGTGCCCAACAAAGGCGACACCGCTTGGATGACGGTGGCCACACTGTTGGTCATTTTGATGACCCTGCCCGGCTTGGCATTGTTTTATGGCGGCTTGGTGCGCAGCAAAAACATGCTGTCGGTGCTGATGCAAGTCTTTGTCGTCACGGCTTTGATCTATGTGTTGTGGGTGATTTACGGCTATTCGGGCGCATTCACCGCAGGCTCGCCGTTCTTTGGCTCATTTGACAAGGTCTTCCTCAAGGGCGTCACGGTGGACACCATCGCGGCCACCTTCAGCAAAGGCGTGGTCATTCCAGAGTTCACCTTTGTCGGCTTTCAAGCCACTTTTGCCGCCATCACTTGCGCGTTGATCGTGGGCTCTTTCGCCGAGCGCATCAAGTTCTCTGCTGTGCTGCTGTTTTGTGCCCTGTGGTTCACCTTCAGCTACCTGCCCATTTCTCACATGGTGTGGTACTGGGACGGCCCTGACGCGATCAAAGACGCTGCCACCCTCGAGACCGTGACGGCCGCTGCCGGTTGGTTGTGGGCCAAAGGCGCCCTGGACTTTGCGGGCGGGACCGTGGTGCACATCAACGCCGCTGTGGCTGGCTTGGTGGGTGCCTATTTGGTGGGCAAGCGCACCGGTTATGGCCGTGAATCGATGGCTCCTCACAGCTTGACGCTGACCATGGTGGGCGCCTCTTTGTTGTGGGTGGGTTGGTTCGGTTTCAATGCCGGCTCTAACTTGGAAGCCAACGGTTTGACGGCCCTGGCCTTCATCAACACCCTGGTCGCTACCGCCGCCGCCACCCTGAGCTGGATCGCTGGTGAAGCTCTAGAGAAAGGCAAGGCCTCGATGTTGGGTGCCGCCTCTGGCGCTGTGGCAGGTTTGGTGGCCATCACCCCGGCATGTGGCTTTGTCGGCCCCATGGGTGCCGTGGCCATCGGCCTGATCGCGGGTCTGTTGTGCCTGTGGGGTGTGACGGGTCTGAAAAAGCTGTTGGGTGCCGACGATTCGCTGGACGTGTTTGGCGTGCACGGCGTAGGCGGCATCTTGGGTGCTTTGCTGACCGGCGTGTTTGCGGCCCCTTCGTTGGGCGGAACGGGCATCTTCGACTACGTGGCCAACGCAGCCAGCCCTGACTACTCGATTGGCGGACAGGTTTGGATCCAGTTGCAAGCCGTGGTGACCACCATCGTCTGGTCTGGCGTGGTGTCCTTCATTGCCTACAAGTTGGTGGACATGGTGTTGGGCCTGCGCGTGACCGAAGAGGAAGAGCGCGAAGGTTTGGACATCACCTCACACGGTGAGTCTGCCTACAACCGTTGATCTGATCTGAAGTTTCTCATTTGGTACAGGGCCCCGCTTGCGGGGCCCTTTTTTTGACACTTGCAAAGCCCAATAGTGGATGGGTCAGGTGTCGAAGATCAAAGGTTCAATGGCCGCGCCAGGTAACGCCCGGTGTGGCTGTTGGGATGCTTGGCCACGTCCTCAGGGGTGCCCACTGCCACCACCGAGCCCCCACCAGAGCCGCCCTCGGGCCCCATGTCGATGACCCAATCGGCGGTTTTGATGACATCCAAGTTGTGCTCAATGATGACCATGGTGTTGCCCGCATCGACCAATTGATGCAGCACCTTCAACAGCATGTCGATGTCGGCAAAATGCAAACCGGTGGTGGGCTCATCCAAAATGTACAAGGTGCGCCCGGTGTCTCGCTTAGAGAGTTCAAGCGCCAGTTTGATGCGCTGTGCTTCGCCCCCCGACAAGGTGGTGGCCGATTGCCCCAGGCGGATGTAGCTCAGCCCGACGTCCATCAGGGTTTGCAGTTTGCGAGCGATGGTGGGCACTGCGCCAAACAGTTGTAACGCGGCCTCGACCGTCAAGTCAAGGATTTGCGCGATGTTGTGCCCTTTGTATTGCACATCCAGCGTTTCTTGGTTGTAACGCTTGCCGTGACAAACGTCGCACGACACATAGACATCGGGCAAAAAGTGCATCTCGACTTTGACCATGCCATCGCCCTGGCAGGCTTCGCAACGACCGCCTGCGACGTTGAATGAAAAACGACCTGGGCCGTAGCCGCGCTCGCGAGCCATGGGCACTTCGGCCAGCAGCTCACGAATGGGGGTGAACAAGCCGGTGTAGGTGGCCGGGTTGCTGCGCGGTGTGCGACCAATGGGGGACTGATCGACGTTGATGACTTTGTCCAAGTGGTGCAGGCCCAGCAGCTCATCGTGATCGGCTGGTTCATCATGGGCGCGGTGGATTTGGCGCGCAGCGGCGGCGTACAAGGTGTCATTGATCAAGGTCGACTTGCCAGAGCCCGATACACCCGTCACACAAGTCATCAAACCCAAGGGGATGTCGACATTCACATTTTGCAGGTTGTGGCCCCGTGCGCCCAAGATGCGCAAAGCCAGCCAACTGGCCGGATCGGATGGCAAGGCTTTGCCAAACGCATCCAACAGTTCGGGGGCGGCGCCATCGCGACGCAGCCATGGGCGGCGACGCTTGGGCACAGCGATCTGCAACTCGCCGGCCAGATAGCGCCCAGTCAAAGACTGCGGGTTGTCCTGCAGCTGTCGCGGCGTGCCTTGGGCCATCACTTGCCCGCCTTGTGCGCCTGCACCAGGACCCATGTCGACACAGTGATCGGCTGCGCGAATCATGTCTTCGTCGTGCTCAACCACCAACACCGTGTTGCCCAAATTGCGTAAATGACGCAAGGTCTCAATCAGCCGATCGTTGTCGCGTTGATGCAAGCCGATGCTGGGCTCGTCGAGCACGTACATCACCCCGGTCAGACCCGAGCCGATTTGCGAAGCCAGTCGAATGCGTTGGGCCTCACCGCCAGACAAGGTGTCGGCACTGCGCGCAAGACTCAGGTAGCCCAATCCCACATCGTTCAAAAATTTCAAGCGGTTGGCAATTTCTTGTACCACCTTGGATGCGATTTCGGCTTTGGACCCGCTGAGCTGGAGCCGCTGAAAAAATGCCTGGCATTCGGTCAACGTCCAGTGGCTGACCGCATGAATGCCTGGGGCTTGTGGCCCCTCGCCCAACCACACATGTCGGGCTTCGGCGCGAAGGCGAGTGCCCGCGCAGTCTGGGCATGCCTGGGTTGAGCGATAGCGAGCCAATTCTTCGCGCACCAAGGGCGAATCGGTTTCGCGATGGCGCCGGGTCATGTTGGGCACTACGCCTTCAAAGGGGTGGCGGCTTGAGCGCTTGCGACCCGAGTCAGAACCACTGCCCGTGATGTAGCTGAACTTGATGACCTCGGTGCCAGAGCCAAACAAGACCACTTGTTGGGTGCGCGCGGGCAGGTCTTCAAAGGGCGTCTCTACATCAAAGCCGTAATGTTTGGCCAACGACTCGATCATGCCGTGGTAATAAGCATTTCGGCGATCCCACCCCTTGATGGCGCCACTGGCCAGGCTCAGGCTGGGAAAGGCCACCACCCGCTCGGGATCAAAGAATTCTTGCAAGCCTAAGCCATCGCAAGTGGGGCAAGCGCCTTGGGGCGAGTTGAAAGAGAACAACCTGGGCTCGAGCTCGGCGATGGCATGGTTGCACACCGGGCACGCGAAGCGAGCATTGAAGAGGTGCGAGGCACCGGTGTCGGCCTCGACCACCATGGCGCGACCCTCGGCCAATTGCAGTGCGTTTTCCAGGCTCTCTGCCAAACGTTGGCGGGCATCGGGTCGAACCCGCAAACGATCGACCACCACATCGAGGTCATGCTTTTCACTTTTTTTCAGTTCGGGCATTTCGCTGGCCTCAAGCCATTGGCCATTCAAGCGAAAACGAACATAGCCCAATGACTGCATGTGTGCCAACAAGGCATCGAGCTCACCTTTGCGCTCGCGCGCCACCGGGGCCAACACCATGATGCGGGTGTCCGCTGGCAGTGCCAGCACATGCTCGATCATTTGCGACACGCTTTGCGCGCGCAATGGCAGTTGATGTGTGGGACAGTGCGGCGTGCCGGCACGGGCAAACAGCAAGCGCAGGTAGTCATGGATTTCTGTCACGGTGCCCACGGTCGAGCGTGGGTTGTGGCTGGTGGCCTTTTGCTCAATGGCGATGGCGGGGGACAAGCCCTCGATCAGATCGACGTCGGGTTTGTCCATCAGTTGTAAAAACTGCCGCGCATAGCTGGACAAGCTCTCGACGTAGCGGCGCTGACCTTCTGCATACAGGGTGTCAAACGCCAGACTGGATTTGCCCGAACCTGACAGGCCAGTGATCACCACCAATTGATGGCGTGGTAAATCGAGGTCGATGTTCTTCAGGTTGTGGGTGCGCGCCCCCCGAACGCTCAGCAAGCTCTGTCCAGGCAGTGCATGCTGGGCTTGGGCCAAATAGGTGCCGTCAGGTGCGTTCACTTTGTACTGTTTTCAACCAAACCCCACATTATCCCCCGTCTGAAGGCCGCTGTCATGACCCAGAGATCGCCAATCTGTGACAATACCGGGCTTGGTGCCGCCACAGACGCAAACCGCCAAGACCCGCACCTTGCACACATGACCGACATTGCCTCAGCCACCACCGATGCCCATCGCATGACGCCCCTTGAGCGCCGTGCCACCTTTTCTTTGTCCTCCATTTATGGCGTTCGCATGCTGGGTTTGTTCATGGTCATGCCGGTATTTGCCCTCGAGGCGCGCCAATATGCGGGGGGCGATGACCCGTCGGCGGTGGGCTTGGCGCTGGGCATTTATGGTCTGGTGCAAGCCCTGCTGCAGCTGCCCATGGGGTGGGCGGCCGATCGTTGGGGTCGCAAGCGGGTGATCGTGTTGGGCTTGATGCTGTTTGGCGTGGGCAGTTTGATGGGCATGAACGCCAGCACAGTGCATCAACTGGCTTGGGCCCGAGCTTTGCAAGGGGCTGGCGCCATCTCTGCTGCAGTCTCGGCCTTGCTGGCCGACTTGACCCGTGACAGTGTGCGCACCAAAGGCATGGCCATGATCGGCGCGACCATCGGTTTGATGTTCGCTTTGTCTTTGGTGATTGGCCCCTTTTTGAACCACTTGGGTGGCATGCCTTTGATTTTTGCAGTCATGGCCGCCTTGGCGCTGGCGGGCATCGTCATTGTGATGATTTGGACGCCACCCGAGCCCAGTGACCACCCCGCCCTGGCCGCGGCCGCACCCGGCACGTTGCGACGGCTGTTATGGGGTGCGGATCTGATGCGGTTGAACTTGGGCGTGTTTGTCTTGTACGCCGTACAAATCGCCACCTGGGTCGGCTTGCCTGCCTTGCTGGTGCAAGCCGGACTGCCGATGGCCGACCATGGCTGGCTGTATCTGCCAGTGGTGCTGCTCTCCTTTGTGGTGATGGGCCTGACCTTGTTCCCGCTTGAACGTCAAGGTCGACTGCGCGGGCTGTTTTTGTTTTGCATCGCTTTGGTGGCGCTGGTCCAACTGGGCCTGGCTTGGCAAGCCATGGGCAGTGTCAGTCTGAGTGTGTTGGCCATTTGGTTGTTTTTGTTCTTTTGTGGCTTCAACGTCTTAGAGGACA
>CAWUNN010000148.1:0-5519 GCA_963923185.1 uncultured Limnohabitans sp.
CCCGCCTCTGAACTCCACCCCCAACAGCCGCAAGGCTCGCTCGGTCAAACCCCGAGACCCCCAAAGCATCAAATTGTTCGTGCTCGACACCAATGTCTTGATGCACGATCCGATGTCCCTCTTCCGTTTTGAAGAGCACGACATCTACCTGCCCATGATCGTGCTGGAAGAGCTCGACAGCAACAAGAAGGGGGTGACCGAAGTTGCCCGCAATGCCCGCCAAGCCAGCCGCACATTGGATGCATTGGCTGCCGTCAAAGGTGCCGAGATCACCTTGGGCTTGCCTTTGAAGAGCTTGGGCAACAAGGAAGTGGGGGGCAAGCTGTTCTTCCAGACCCAGCCCTTGGACATGAGCTTGCCGCAAAGTTTGCCCCAAGGCAAAGCCGACAACCAAATTCTGGGCGTGGTGCAAGCGCTGCGCAACCAACACAGTCCGCGCGAGGTGGTGTTGGTCTCCAAAGACATCAACATGCGCATCAAAGCCAGGGCTTTGGGACTGGCAGCCGAAGACTACCAAAACGACAAAACCCTGGAAGACGGCGACCTGCTCTACTCGGGCTGGCAAGCCCTGCCCGCTGATTTTTGGAGCAAACACGGCAAAAGTGTGGAAAGCTGGCAAAGCGGCGGGGTGACTTTTTATCGCATCAGTGGCCCCTTGGTGCCCGAGCTGCACATCAACCAGTTTGTCTACTTTGAAAACCCAGGTGAGCCCAGTTTGTACGCTCGGATCACAGAAATTCGGGGTAAGACGGCGGTGCTGCGCACCCTGAAAGACTATGGGCATGGCAAAAACGCCGTGTGGGGGGTGGCGGCTCGCAATCGCGAGCAAAACTTTGCGCTCAATTTGCTGATGGACCCAGAAGTGGATTTCGTCACGCTGACCGGCAATGCTGGCACCGGCAAGACCCTGATGGCCTTGGCCAGTGGCCTGACCCAGGTTCTGGATGATCGCCGCTATACCGAAATCATCGTCACCCGCGCCACCGTCAGCGTGGGCGAGGACATTGGATTCTTGCCTGGCACCGAAGAAGAAAAAATGGGTCCTTGGATGGGCGCTTTGGACGACAACCTGGAGGTGCTGGCCAAAACCGAAACCAGTGCTGGCGAATGGGGGCGTGCCGCCACCAATGAGCTCATTCGAAGCAAAATTCGCATCAAGAGTTTGAACTTCATGCGCGGACGCACGTTTTTGAACAAATTTGTGATCATCGATGAGGCGCAAAACCTCACACCCAAGCAAATGAAAACCTTGATCACCCGGGCAGGCCCTGGGACCAAAATCATTTGCATGGGCAACCTGGCGCAGATCGACACCCCTTACCTGACCGAGGGCTCTTCAGGCCTGACTTTCGCAGTCGACCGATTCAAGGGTTGGCCGCACGGCGGACACATCACCCTGGCGCGGGGCGAACGCTCGCGCTTGGCCGACTTCGCCAGCGAAGCCCTCTGAAATAAATTGGGGTCAGACCCCAATTAAATGTTGTTTTTTAGCTAAATTGGGGTCTGACCCCAATTAATAATCGCCGCCACTGGCCAGTGATTCGAATTTGGTGATGGGTTTCAAGAAGGCCAGTTTGACGGTGCCCGTGGGGCCATTGCGTTGTTTGCCGATGATGACTTCGGCCACTCCGGGGTCTTTGCTGTCTTTGTTGTAATAGTCATCGCGGTAGATGAACATGATGACGTCGGCGTCTTGTTCGATGGCGCCTGATTCGCGCAAATCGCTCATCATGGGGCGCTTGTCGGTGCGGGTCTCGACGCTTCGGTTGAGCTGAGACAAGGCAATGACAGGGCATTGCAATTCTTTGGCCAACATCTTCAAACCACGTGAAATTTCACCAATTTCGGTGGCGCGGTTTTCGCCATCGGAAGAGCTGCCGCTCATGAGCTGCAAATAATCCACCACGATCAGTCCCAATTTGCCGCATTGACGCGCCAAGCGACGGGCGTTGGCCCGCAACTCACTGGGGGTCAAGCCGGGCGTCTCATCGATGTGCAGCGACACATTGCGCAGCTTTTCTATCGATTCGGTCAGCCTGGGCCATTCATCGGGTGTGAGTTTGCCTGTGCGCAAGCGGCCTTGATCGATGCGACCGATCGAGCCGACAATGCGAATGGCCAGTTGCGAAGCACCCATCTCCATCGAAAAGACGGCCACGGGCAAGCCTTCGTTGACGGCCACGTGCTCGGCGATGTTGATGGCCAGGGCTGTTTTGCCCATGCTGGGGCGGGCCGCCAAAATGATCAGATCGCCGGGCTGCAGGCCCGAGGTCATTCGATCAAAGTCATAAAACCCGGTCGGCACACCGGTGATGTCGTTGGGGTTTTGCGACATCTCTTCGACCCGATCGAGTAATTCGACCACCAGCGACTCCATGCGCTGAAAGCCTTGCTTCATGCGCGAGCCCTCTTCGCCGATGCTGAAGATTTTTTGCTCGGCCTCATCCAAGATTTTGGCTACTTCGCGGCCCTGAGGGTTGAAGGCGCTGGTGGCGATTTCATCGCTGGCGCTGACCAATTTGCGCAAAATCGAGCGTTCGCGCACGATCTCAGCGTAACGTCTGATGTTGGTGGCGCTGGGCACGTATTGAGCCAGCGAGTTCAAGTAGGCCAGGCCCCCCACTTCTTCGGCCTTGCCCAGCGATTGCAAGTGCTCGTACACCGTGATGACATCGGCAGGCCGAGAACCATTGATCAGGCTGTGGATGGCGGCGAAGACGTGTCGATGCTCGTAACGATAAAAATCGTTGTCAATCAACATGTCCCCAACCCGGTCCCATGCCGAGTTGTCCAGCAACAAGCCCCCCAAGACGCTGGCCTCGGCCTCAAGCGAATGGGGAGGAATGCGCAGTTGCGCAATTTCCGGGTCTGGAAATGAAGAGGCTTGGGAGGTGAAAACAGCCGACATGATGGGTGACGAATTTCAAAGGATCTTAAACCCACCCATGGCACTTGTCATGGGACAAGTCTGTGGATAAAGAGGGTAAAAACTGTGATGTGATGGGGATAAAAAAAGGACTCCCGAAGGAGTCCCGTGTCATGCCGCCCAGGCCTGTGCCTGGGCGCTGCTGTCTTCAGGCGGTTTCGCCGTAGACAGAGATGTTGATGTCCACCGCGACATCGGTGTGCAATGACACGCTGACGCTGGAGTCTCCCACCATCTTGATGGGGCCGTGGGGCATGCGCACTTGTGCCTTTTGAACTGCATAGCCTTGCTTGGTCAACTCTTCGGCGATGTCAAAGTTGGTGACCGAACCAAACAAGCGTCCATCCACACCGGCCTTTTGGGTCAGCTTGAGGGTGGTGCCAGCCAGCTTTTCACCCAACGCTTGGGCAGCAGCCAGTTTTTCAGCAGCGGCTTTTTCAAGCTCGGCGCGGCGTGCTTCAAATTCGGCGATGGCCGATTGAGTGGCGCGACGAGCACGGCCTGAAGGAATGAGGAAGTTGCGGGCATAACCGTCTTTGACCTTGACGATCTCGCCGAGGTTGCCCAAGTTCACGACCTTGTCGAGCAGAATGATTTGCATGATGGTCTTCCTTTAGATTTTATGCTGATCGGTGTAGGGCAACAGGGCCAAAAAGCGAGCACGCTTGATGGCGGTGTTGAGTTGGCGCTGGTAAATGGCGCGGGTGCCGGTCAAGCGAGCTGGAATGATCTTGCCGTTTTCGGCAATGAAGTCGCGCAAGGTGTCGACGTCTTTGTAGTCGATCTCTTCTACGCCCGCCACGGTGAAACGGCAAAAGCGCTTGCGTTTGAACAGCAGCGATTGGGTGTTGCGCTTGGGACGCTTGTTTTTGTCAAATTTTTTGAATGTGGCCATTTGAGCCTCCTAGGATGTCTTGAAATCTTGCACATGGAAAGTGACGCTTTTGCCGTGGCGGGGCGACACTAAAAAACCTTTGAAGTGAACCACTTGAGTCGTCTCTAAAGCCAACAGACGTTGAGTCAACTCACCGAAGGCCACCGCTTGGATCGACAGCTGCACCGTTCTGGGCACTAGGGCCTCGGATTGCTGGGACTCATGATGCAGCTCCAGGTCCAGGGCCGGCAAACCAGCCGGTGTATCACGCAAGGCAGAAATGCCAGCGATGCGTGCCGTCAGAATCAGTCGATTGACTTCGAGGGGTTCAGGCATCAAGCCTGAAACTCGGCCTGAGCCGCTTTGCGGGCCTCTTCGCGCTCAACCGTCTTCATCATCAGAGAAGGACCGGTTTCGGCTTTTTTCTTCAAAACGGTCATGTGACGCAACACAGCGTCGTTGAAGCGGAAAGCATGTTCAAGCTCAGCCATCACTTCTTGATTGGCTTCGATGTTGACACAAATGTAGTGGGCCTTGGCCAGCTTGTTGATCATGTAGGCCAACTGACGGCGGCCCCAGTCTTCAACTCGGTGCACGGCACCACCGCCAGCGGTGATCATGCCCTTGTAGCGCTCGAGCATGGCAGGCACCTGCTCGGATTGATCCGGATGGATCAGCAAAACGATTTCGTAGTGACGCATGAACTCTCCTTGTGGATGAAGCCGCCACCGGCGTCAAGACGGTGTGCAGCAAGGTGAAAAGCCCTCTATTATAGCCCAGCCTGGCTGGCCCTGGCTTGAGGCCAAACCCAACTGCCACAGGCCCCAGCCATCAAGCCAATGGGCACGCCAAAGACGGCTGCACTGTAGGCCTCAAGACCCCACCAGCGGGTCACCTCTGGGTTCAGGCCCAATTGCGACTGCACCCAAGGATGATTAATGAAAATGTAGTAAACAGACATGGCCATGCCGGTCAACATGGCGCACAGCGCCCCAGCTCGGCTCATGCGTGGCCAATGCAAGCCCAGCAGCATGACGGGGAAAAAAGTCGATGCAGCCAACGAAAACGCACACGCCACCCAAAACAAAATGTCCACAGGCCGGTAAGTGGCGACCAAAGCAGCCATTAAAGCCACCAACATGAGCAAAATTTTGGACAACATGACCTGGCGCAATGGATTGCCTGTAAGGGTCTTGCGAGACACATGAAGATCATGTGCCAGTGAATTCGAAATGGTCAACAACAGGCCGTCGGCCGTGGACAAGGCAGCGGCCAAGGCACCGGCCGCAATCAGGCCCGTGAACACCGGCGAGACATGGGCGATGTCAGGTGCAGCCAGCATCAGCAAATCGTTGGTCAAATGGATATCACCCCATTGCACCACGCCGTCGCCGTTCCAGTCGTGGATGGACAGCAATCCCAATTTGCGCAGCTTCAACTTGTCGGCCCAATCGGGCAATTGACTCATGCTGGCGCCCACCAGCTCAGTCAAGACAGACTCTTTGAGCAACACCGCCAAGGCCGAGGCGGTGATGTAGACCCCCACGATGAACAGCATGGCCCAAGCCACCGAACGTTGGGCTTGGACAGGGGTGGGCGTGGTGAACGAGCGAGACAAGATGTGCGGCAAACCGGCCGTCCCCAAAATCAGACAAAACACCAACGCCAAGGTGTTGATCAACTTGAGGGGCGTGCCCGGCTGCGCACGTCCTTCAAAGC
>CAWUNN010000149.1:0-5497 GCA_963923185.1 uncultured Limnohabitans sp.
TCATGTTGATGGCGGCACGCAGACTGCCACTGGGGGCCAATTCTTGGATGAGGGCTGATGTCATGATGAATGGGTTGGCTGAGTGTCGGCACAGTTTAGCGCCCAGCTGGGGGGGCCGGGCCCAAGCTGTCGCCTGTCTGACCCAAGCGGGCGTGGTCGCGCGGTGATCGATTTGACAAGCATGTCGGGCCTGCCTACATTCAAAGTGAAATTTGCATTTTCGATTCAACCCATGATCCGAGTACCTACCACCTTGGCCCCCACCTCTGAGGCCACACGCGATTTGCCTGAATTTCTCACCCTGCACGAGATCATCCAAAAAGCCAGACAAAAGCTCAGCCTGGACAATTGGGATTACATCGTGGGGGGCACCGAGACCGAAGTCGGCGTCAAGCGCAATCGACTGGCCTTGGATTCGCTGGGTTTTCGGCCGCGCATTTTGCGTGATGTCAGCCAGATTGACCCGGGCACCGATTTTTTGGGCCAGCGTTTGCGCTTGCCTGTGTTGCTCTCGCCTGTGGGCAGTCTGGAATTGTTCAGTCCGCAAGGGGCGGCCGACTCGGCCCGAGCCGCTCAAACCTTTGGCGTGGCCCACATGCTCAGTTCGGTCTGTCAGCCTGGCATTGAAGGCGTGGCCCAAGCGGCCCCCAATGCTTTGCGCACCTATCAGTTGTACGTGCATGGCGATGCCCAGTGGATCGATGAGCGCATCGAGCGCTGCATGGCAGCCGGCTATTCGATGTTTTGTTTCACGGTGGACTCGGCGGTGTACAGCCGCCGCGAGCGCGATCAAGCCAAGCGCAACATCCGTCGCAACGTGGTGCCGGGGCGCGAGATGCAGATTTACTTCAGTTGGAAGGACATTGAGCGCATCCGAGCCAAGTACAAAATCCCGATGGCCCTCAAGGGTGTCGACACGGCAGCGGATGCGAAGATGGCCATCGATCATGGCATCGACATGATTTATGTCTCTAACCATGGGGGGCGTCAACTCGATCACTGCCTGGGTTCGGTCGCGGTCTTGCCCGAGATCGTGGCCGCCGTCAACCGACGCGTGCCCGTCATCGTCGATGGCGGCATCAACCGAGGCAGCGATGTGGTCAAAGCCCTGGCCCTGGGCGCGGACATGGTGGGCTTGGGGCGCATGCAATGCTTGGCTTTGGCCGCAGCGGGTGAGGCCGGTGTGGTGCGCATGCTCGAAATCTTAGAGCACGAAATCGTGACTTGCATGGGGTTGCTGGGCGTGAACAACTGGCAAGAGTTAGAGCCTGCCCATGTCTGTGCGGCACCGGCCATCGATGCGCCGCACACCCTGAGCGCATTTCCGCTTTTGTCCATCGACGACAAGTCGTTTTATTGATGCAGCCTGTCTGTCATGCCCAACATCGGTTGATTCCATGAACGCTCGACTGAGATGTCAACTTGCAGGGTGGGCCTTGGTGGTGGGTCTGGGTTGGGGTGGTGCCGCAGCCGTTGAGACTGCTCCGTACCCCAACAAACCGGTGCGCATGATCGTGCCCTTTCCTGCCGGACAGGCCACCGACATCGTGGCGCGCATGTTGGCCGAAGGGTTGGGGCGCATCTGGGGGCAAAACGTGGTGGTCGAGAATCGACCGGGTGTGCCCGGCATGGTGGCCGGCAAAGACGCTGTGCCCGATGGCTATACCTTGACTTTGGGCACCAGCGGCACCTTGGCCGTGAACCCCGCTGTGATGGCCAAACTGCCCTATGACGCCAAGCGCGATTACGCCATGATCCACGGCGGTGGGACCGTGCCCATGATGATCGTCACCAGCGCCAATGCGCCATTTCAATCGTTGAAAGATGTGATCGCCGCCGCTCAAAAAGAGCCGGGCAAGTACAACCTGGGCTATGGCGGGGTCAACAACACCCAGCACCTGACAGGTGAACTCTTGAAAGCCCAAGCCAAGATCGACCTGGTGGGCGTCACGTACAAAGGCAGCGCCGCGGCGGTCACCGACTTGTTGGGTGGTCAAGTGACCTTGCTGGTCGACAGTTTGGCATCGACTCTGCCGCACATCAAATCGGGCAAGATGCGGGCCTTGGCCATTTCCAGTTTGCAGCGCGCCCCGCAAATGCCCGATGTGCCCACCGTGGCCGAGACTTTTCCTGGCTTTGAGGGCATCGGCTGGGCTGGCTTGGTGGCCCCCAAAGGCACCCCACAAGCCATCATCGACAAAATCAGCGATGACACACAGCGAGTGCTCAGCGAGCCCAAAATGCGCGACATGATCATCGATCGGGGCTTAGTCCCTGACCTCAGAGGCGCCAAAGAGTGGGGCGAATTTGTCAACGCCGAGGTCATCAAATGGACTGAGGTGGCCCGCAAAGTGGGACTCAAACCCGAATGAGCCCTGACTTCACTCGACTCGGCCGATGCGTCGAATGGCCTGGGTGATGCGTTGGGCGTCGCGCTCTAAAAAGGCTTGAAACGCTGGCCCATCTCGGACGTCCAGCGGTGCGCCCAATTTGGCCATGTAGGCGACAAACTCGGGGTCCGAGGCGGCTTTGGCCAAGTCTCGTCGCAATTGAAGCAACAGGGTTTCTTCGGTTTTGATCGATGCAAACAGCCCCACCCACAGGTAAAACTCGGCGTCCTTGTAACCCAACTCGGTCGCAGTGGGCGTGTCCGGCAATAAAGGATGGCGCTTGGCCCCGGTGACGACCAAAGCGCGCAATTCTCCGGCTTTGATTTGCGGGGACAACACGGCGGGTGCGCCCGCTGTGGCGGCCACCACATTGCCCAACACCGCAGTCAATGCGGGGCCACCGCCCGAGTAAGGCACATGCCTGAGCTTGATGCCCGCCGAGTGGGCCAGCATTTCAATGGGCAAGTGAACGGCGCTGTACGCACCTGAGGAGGAATAGGGGATGCTGTCAGGGCGTTTTTTGGCATCTGCGACAAACTCATCGAAAGTTTTCCATGGTGCATCACCCTTGACCACAAACACCAGCGGATCGGCCACGATCAAAGACAAAGGGGCGAAGTGGCTGCGATCAAAAGCAACCGATCGGCCAAATTGACGTTCGGCCTCAGGCAATGTGTTGATGAAGGGGTGTGCGGCCAACAAGGTGTAGCCGTCTGCAGGTGCATTGGCCACGGTGGCCATGCCAATGGCGCCGCCAGCACCCGGCTTGGTGTTGATCACCACCGGTTGTTTCCAGGTTTTGAACAACGACTGTGCGATGGCACGACCCGTCTGATCGACCACGCCACCCGGAGGAAAGGGCACCACCAACTGGACCGCTCGATTGGGAAATCCACTCATCTGCGCCAGTGCCTGAGTCTGTAGGCCTGAAAGGCCCAAGAGTGTCAGGCCCAGGGTCGTTTTCAAGGCTTCGCGGCGATGGGGCACGGGGGTTGAATGGCACATCAATGACGGGTTCATGGGGACTCCTGAAGAGGTCAAATCAAGACATGGCTTGCACGATGCGTTCGGGGGTCAGCGGCAGATCGCGCACCCGCACGCCCATGGCGTGGTGAAGGGCATTGGCCAATGCGGCGGCAGCAGGTCCCGTGACGCCTTCACCGACCCCCAGCCATGGCTCATGGGGTTGCGCCATCAACACCACCTCGATTTCAGGGGTTTCGCTGAATCGCAAGATGGGGTATTGCTCCCAATCGGTGCTGGTGATGCGCCGCTCATCAAAGCTGACTTGTTCTTTCAAGGCCCAACTGATGACCTGTATCAAACCGCCTTCGATTTGATGTCGAACGCCATCGGGGTTCACGATTTGTCCGCAATCGACCACCGCCAATGCCCTTTTGACTTGGACGGTGTCGGTGACCTCCACCTGCAACACCACCGCCGCATGGCAGCCCACATTTTTGTAGCGAGCAAAACCCATGCCGGTGCCCGATTGGCCATTGCCCGCGGCCTTCGGATCCCAGCCCCATCGGTCATGGGCCAATTGGGCGGCTTGCTCGATCACGGCACGCGATCGGGGGTCGCTCAAATGATTCAATCTGAAAGTCACGGGGTCCACCTGGGCACGGCTTGCCAATTCATCCATGAAGGACTCGATGGCAAACACGTTCAGATAGGCCCCCAGGGCTCGCAGCGCCGACACCCGAATCGGCACTTCGGTCACGGCATGGTTGACCACCTTCATGGCAGCGAATTCGTAGTAAGGCACCGCATTGCGCTGGCTGCCTCCGCCCAAGGCCAAGGCCATGTCGGCCGGTGGCATCATCTCGCAACCCTCACCCATGTGCCAGGCCGCCAACAGGCCGGGCTCAGGTCGCCGCCCGGGTCGGCCAATGTGCCGATTGCCCCAAATCGATTCGCTCCAGGCGCACACTTGGCCCTTGTCGTCCAATTCGGCTTGCAAGTCCACCACCATGGCAGGACCCTGAGGTTCCCAGGCGAACTCGTCCTCGCGCATCCATTGCACCCGAATGGGCGCACCTGGCAGTCGCTGGGCGATCAGCGCAGCGTCAAAGGCCACGTCATCGGCACCGTTGTGGCCATAGCATCCGGCACCTTGTGCAAATCGAACCACCACTTGGTCTTGACGCAAGCCCATCAGTTTGGCCATCTCGTTGCGCAGCGCATGCAAAGATTGACTGTGGGTCCAAACTTCCATTCGTTGTGGGGTCTGCCAAGCGATGGCGCACGATGGGCCAATCGAGCCATGAGACAAATAAGGGCGGGTGAATCGCGCGCGATGGCTCAGTGGCGCATGGTGCTGTGCAGACAAAGTGTCCACCAGCACTTCTTGTTCGTGCCGGGCGTGGGTCAAAAATTCACTCAAGCCGTGCATGGCAGGCAAGCAAGCGGGGACATGCCACTCGGTGTCTTTGGCCAATTGCTTCCATGCTCGAATGGCTTGCTCTTCGCGTTGGGCCACAACGGCGACCCAACTGCCGTCTTGCCACGCCTGAATGACCCCAGGCAATGACAAAGTGGGACCCAGGTTGCAAGACTTCAGCCGTGCTTGAACGCCTGGCGGGCGCAAGATGCGGGCATGCAGCATGCCCGGCAACTTCATGTCATGCAAAAAACCTTGGCCCATCAATTTCACAGGCAGGTCTTTGCGCGGCAAGGTTTGACCGATCAGGCGATGTTGTTGGCTGGATTTGGGGCGCGCAACTCCTTCAGCCAATCGATGCCATTCGATCTCGCAGGCCAGCGTAAACATGCTCAATATGCGATCGGTGCCCACGACCTTCATGGTCCCATTTTCGATGACCACATCATCAGGGCTGACCTCGAGCTGTTGGGCCGCATGGGCCACCAACACGGCGCGCACCTCGGCGCAGGCCTGCCGCATCGCTTCACCCCCTTCTTGGATCGATCGGCTGCCCGAGGTGGAGCCTTCATTGGGGCTGAAATCGGTGTCCATGGGCACGACTTCGATGCATTCATAAGAGACGTTCAATTCTTCTGCAGCGATTTGGGCGATTGCAGAGGCGATGCCTTGTCCCAACTCGACTTTGCCTGTGAACACTTGGACCTTGCCCTGTGGATCGAAG
>CAWUNN010000150.1:0-5495 GCA_963923185.1 uncultured Limnohabitans sp.
GTGGTGGGCGGGGCCATGGTGGCCACTGATCGCCGCACTTCGGGCATTCAATTGGAAGATGAAAACATCGAAATCAAGGCCGGTGGTCGCATCGGGCAAATGTTGGGCGATCGAACCCATGTCAACGTCACCAGTTACAACCGCCAAGTGCTGTTGACGGGCGAGGTGCCCAACGAGCAAGACCGAGCCTATGTGGCCAAGTTGGTCTCTGAAGTCGAAAACGTCCGAACCGTCCTCAATGAGACAGTGGTGGCCCCCAAATCCAGTTTGGGCGATCGCTCGTCTGATGCCTTGATCAGTGCCAAAGTCAAAGCGCAAATGGTCGACAGCAAAGACATCTTTGCCAACGCGTACAAAATCGTCACCGAACGCGGCGTCGTCTACCTCATGGGCAAAGTCACTCAGCGCGAAGCCGACCGAGCCACCGAGGTTGCTCGGCAAGTCAGTGGCGTGAAAAAAGTGGTCCGTTCTTTTGAGATCGTGACCGAAGAGGATCTCAAGGCCTTGCTGCCAGAACCCCCCAAAGAAAAGCAATGAAAAAGGGCCCGTCAGGGCCCTTTTTCATTTCAGGCGCTTGATCAAACTCGAGGTGTCCCAGCGACCGCCGCCCATTTGCTGCACATCGGCATAAAACTGATCGACCAAAGCGGTGACGGGCACTCGGGCGCCGTTGCGTTTGGCCTCGTCCATGACCAGTCCCAAGTCCTTGCGCATCCAATCGACTGCAAAACCAAAGTCAAACTTGTCCGCAGCCATGGTTTTGCCCCGGTTGTCCATTTGCCAACTTTGGGCGGCGCCTTTGCCGATCACGTCCAGCACCTGCTCCATGTTCAAACCGGCGCGCATGCCAAAGGCCACGCCTTCGCTCAGGCCTTGGACCAGTCCGGCGATGCAAATCTGATTGACCATCTTGGTCAATTGACCCGCGCCCGGGGCCCCCATCAGTGCAAAAGAGCGTGAAAAGGCCATGGCCACGGGCTTGACCCGATCAAAGGCAGCGGACTCACCGCCACACATCACGGTCAGCAAACCATTTTGAGCGCCCGCTTGACCCCCCGAGACCGGGGCATCGACAAAAGCCACGCCTTGTTGGGCGGCCAAAGCGTGCAGTTCGCGCGCCACGTTGGCCGAGGCCGTGGTGTGGTCGACCAAAATCGCGCCTTTTTTCATGCCTGCCAGTGCGCCGTCAGCGCCCAATACCACCGAGCGCAGGTCATCATCGTTGCCCACGCACATGAAGACGATGTCGGCCCCCGAGGCTGCCTCACGCGGGGTGGCGGCACTGGCATGTCCAAACTCTTTGATCCAGGCCTGAGATTTGCTGGTGTTGCGGTTGTACACGGTCACTTGGTGTCCAGCCAAGGCCAAATGGCCGGCCATGGGAAATCCCATGACGCCCAGGCCCAGAAAAGCCACTTGGGTGGCAGCGGTGGGTTCATAAGTTTTGGGGTTGGTGCTGGCCATGAATTGCATCCTGTCAAATAAAGACCGAAATCATAAGTCTTTCCCAGCAAGCCGTGTCGGCAGGGGGCACTATTGGGTACAGTGAGGGGATGACGCAAGACTGGATCGACCACTGGCATCTCGTGAATCAGCGCATCCGCCGGGCTGAGATCGATGCGGCGCGCCCAGCACACAGCGTGCACTTGTTGGCGGTGTCCAAAACTTTTCCGGCCCATGCTGTGCAAGAGCTGGCTGGGGCCACCTCGCAACGTGATTTTGGCGAAAACTATGTGCAAGAAGGGGTGGACAAGATCCAGGCGCTTGCGGCCTTGGACATCCAACCCAAACTGGTTTGGCATTGCATCGGCCCCATTCAAAGCAACAAAACCCGTCTGGTGGCCGAACATTTTGACTGGGTGCACAGCATCGATCGCCTGCGCATTGCCCAGCGCCTGAGCGACCAGCGGCCCTTGCCTTTGCCACCCTTGCAAGTGTGCTTGCAGGTCAACATCGATGGCGGCGACAACAAATCGGGCGTCGCCCCTGACCAAGCCTTGGCTTTGGCGCGCGAAGTGGCCCAACTGCCCCGCCTGCAGCTGCGAGGCCTGATGACCATTCCTGAGCCGACAGAAAGTTTTGCGTCTCAGTGCGCCTTGCACCGTCAGGCCCAAGCCTTGTTTGTCGATCTGGGGCGGGACTTGAACCTGGCGCATTGGGACACTTTGTCCATGGGCATGTCGGGCGACCTCGAGGCGGCTGTCCATTGCGGCAGCACCCTGGTGCGCGTCGGCACCGCCATTTTTGGCCAGCGACCCCGTGCAGGTGTTGCTTTTCCAGTACAGTCTTGATCATGAATTCAAGTGCCAGCTCACACAGCGATGTCTCCAGATCACAGCGCCAAGCCGAAGTGGTGGCTGCGCTGCAGACCGTGTTGCCCAGTCATGCGGTGTTGTACACCGTCGAGGACACCACACCTTATGAATGCGATGGCCTGACTGCCTATCGTCAGCACCCTTTGTGCGTGGCCCTGCCAGAGACCGAGTCTCAGGTGCAGCAGGTCTTGCAGATCTGTCATCGATTGCAAGTGCCTGTGGTGGCGCGCGGTGCGGGGACAGGTTTGTCGGGGGGTGCCATGCCTCATGCGGACGGTGTGACCTTGTCCATGGCCAAGTTCAATCGCATCATCTCGCTCGATGCCCACACCCGCACGGCGGTGGTGCAGTGTGGTGTGCGCAACTTGGCCATCAGCGAAGCGGCTGCCCCCTTGGGTTTGTATTACGCCCCCGATCCATCCAGCCAAATTGCTTGCACCATTGGCGGCAACGTCGCTGAAAACTCGGGCGGTGTGCATTGTTTGAAGTACGGTTTGACGGTCCACAACGTGTTGAAGGTTCGAGGCTTCACCATCGATGGTCAACCGATTGAATTTGGAGGCGATGCACTGGATGCTCCAGGTTATGACCTGATGGCCGCTGTGGTCGGCAGCGAGGGCATGTTGGCCGTGACCACCGAAGTCACCGTGCGTTTGGTGCCCAAGCCGCAATTGGCGCGTTGCATCATGGCCAGCTTCGATGACGTCCAACATGCCGGCGCTGCCGTGGCGGCTGTCATTGCGGCGGGCATCATCCCAGCTGGACTTGAGATGATGGACGCACCCATGACTGCGGCGGTCGAAGACTTTGTGCACGCGGGCTACGACTTGTCGGCGGCCGCTATATTGCTTTGCGAAAGCGATGGCACACCCGAAGAGGTCGAAGAAGAAATCGCACGCATGAGCGAGGTGTTGCGCTCCAGCGGCGCCACAGCCATCACGGTCAGCCGAGACGAGGCGCAACGCCTGAAGTTTTGGAGCGGACGCAAAAACGCATTTCCTGCATCAGGTCGCATCAGCCCAGACTACATGTGCATGGACTCGACCATTCCGCGCAAGCGCCTGGCCGACATTTTGCAAGCGATCTCTGAGATGGAAGTCAAATACGGCTTGAAATGCCTGAACGTGTTTCATGCCGGTGATGGCAACTTGCACCCGCTGATTTTGTTTGATGCCAACGACCCCGATCAATTGCACCGCTGTGAATTGTTTGGTGCCGACATCTTAGAGACCAGTGTCGCCATGGGGGGCACCGTGACGGGCGAGCATGGCGTGGGCATTGAAAAGCTCAACAGCATGTGCGTGCAGTTCACTCCAGAAGAAAATCAGCTGATGCTGGGTTTGAAAAAAGCCTTTGATCCTCAGGGTTTGCTCAATCCGGGCAAGGTGGTCCCGACGCTTGCGCGTTGTGCTGAATACGGCAAGATGGTGATCCGAGCTGGCCGCATGCCATTTGCCGAACTCGAGCGTTTTTGATCACTTGAAGACGACGGTTTTGTGACCGTCCAGCAGCACCCGGTGCTCGCTGTGCCATTTGACGGCCCGCGCCAGCACCTGACTTTCGGTGTCTTTGCCCATGGCGGTCAAATCTTCGATCGATTTGCTGTGGTCGACCCGGGTGACGTCTTGCTCGATGATGGGGCCTTCATCCAAATCGCTGGTCACGTAATGAGCCGTGGCCCCAATCAACTTCACACCCCGAGCATGGGCCTGGTGATAGGGTCTGGCACCCTTGAAGCTGGGTAAAAAGCTGTGGTGGATGTTGATGGCTTTGCCCTTGAGCCGTTGGCACATGTCTTCAGACAAAATTTGCATGTAGCGGGCCAATACCACCAACTGAGCGCCGCTGGACTCGATGACCTCAGATTGACGGGCTTCGGCCTGGGCTTTGTCTTGCACCCCAATCAAGTGAAATGGGACGTTGTAGTTGCGAGTCAAGCTTTCAAAATCGGGGTGATTGCTGATCACGGCGCGCACGTCGATGTTGAGCAAGCCGCTTCGGCTTCGGAACAACAAGTCATTGAGGCAATGCCCCTCTTTGCTGACCATGATCACCGTGGGCATGGGGGCATTGGCGTCAAAAAACGCATGACGCAATTGCAAGCGCTGCACCAGCGGCGCAAATCGAACATCGAGCTCACTCAAGCGGACGTCACATGCAAATTGAACGCGCATGAAAAACAAGCCTGTGGCCGCATCGCTGTATTGCGCGGCTTCTTCGATGTTGGCTTGCTGCTCTAACAAAAAGCCCGACACCGCATGCACGATGCCCGTGCGGTCAGGACAAGAAAGGGTCAAGATGTGTCGCGTCATGGAGGGATTTTAAAAGCCTTGTCTGCCCGGTGCTGGTCAAAGCCGACCATTTGGTGTCAAAATGACCTCAACCACCCATCAGGAGCACATCCATGGCTTACAACGACTTTGCTGCACAGGCGCAAGGTGCCGCAGCCCATGCGGGGATCTCATTTGACCACCATTGGTTGCCTTTCACGGGCAATCGTCACTTTCGCAAAGACCCCCGCGTGTTCGTCAAAGCCGATGGCATGCATTTCACCACCCACGACGGACGCCAGGTCATCGATGGCATTTCTAGCCTGTGGTGTGTGGGAGCAGGGCACAACCGAGCCCCCATCAACGAGGCCATCAAGCGCCAACTGGACACCTTGGATTACGGCACCGCTTTCCAGGCCAGCAACGACCAGGCCTTTGAAGCCGCCCGCATGATTGCCGACTTGGCGCCTGGCGATTTGAACAAGGTTTTGTTCTGCAATTCGGGATCAGAGGCCGCTGACACCGCCTTGAAGGTGGCCTTGGCGTATCACCGGGCGCGGGGTGAAGGCCATCGCACCGTTTTCATTGGACGCGAGCGGGGCTACCACGGCGTGGGCTTTGGCGGCATGAGTGTGGGCGGCATTGCGGGCAACCGCAAAGTCTTTGGCGGTGCCATGTTGCCCAGGGTCGATCACATGCGCTTCATTCACGACCCCAAAAATGCATTCATCCACCACGCCGAACCGCAAAGCGATGAAGACTTTTTGTTGGATCTGGAACAACGCATTTTGCCCCTGCACGATCCCAGCAACGTGGCGGCCATCATCGTTGAACCGGTGGCAGGCAGCGCGGGCTGGTACATCCCGCCCCAAGGCTACAACCGACGGCTGCGCGAGATATGCGACAAGCA
>CAWUNN010000151.1:0-5495 GCA_963923185.1 uncultured Limnohabitans sp.
GTGCCGACGAGCTGGACGAAGCCTGATGCCGGCCAAACGCATCATCCCTTGCCTGGACGTCACCGGTGGCCGTGTGGTCAAGGGCGTCAATTTCGTCGAACTGCGTGACGCCGGCGACCCGGTTGAGATCGCAGCCCGTTACAACGAACAAGGGGCCGATGAGCTGACTTTTTTGGACATCACGGCCACCAGCGATGGACGCGACTTGATTTTGCACATCATCGAGTCGGTGGCGTCACAGGTCTTCATCCCGCTGACAGTCGGTGGTGGGGTGAGAACAGTGGAAGATGTGCGCCGCTTGCTCAATGCGGGCGCCGATAAAACCAGCTTCAATTCTGCGGCCATTGCCAACCCACAAGTGATTCGCGATGCGTCGGCCAAATACGGATCCCAGTGCATCGTGGTGGCCATCGACGCCAAGCGCCGAAGCCTTGAGGATGAAAAACGATCGAATCCGCAAGGGCAGCCCTTTGGGCCAGGCTGGGATGTCTACAGTCACGGTGGGCGCAAAAATGTGGGGCTCGATGCCGTGGCTTGGGCCCGTCAGATGGCGGACTTTGGGGCAGGCGAGATTTTGCTGACCAGCATGGACCGAGACGGCACCAAAAGTGGCTTTGACCTCGAATTGACCCGAGCTGTGGCCGATGCCGTGGCGGTCCCAGTGATTGCCTCAGGCGGTGTGGGCAACCTCGATCATTTGGCAGATGGCGTGCAGCAAGGCGGCGCCGATGCGGTGTTGGCCGCCAGCATTTTTCATTATGGTGAATACACCGTGGCTCAGGCCAAGGCCAGAATGGCTGAGCGCGGTATTGCTGTGCGCCTTTGAATCGCAGTGGCACAATCAGGCCATGAGTACTCAAACACTGTCTTGGTTGGATCAAATCCGCTGGGACTCCAACGGATTGGTCCCCGTCATTGCCCAAGAACGTGACAGCGGCGATGTGCTCATGTTCGCTTGGATGAACCGCGAGGCCTTGCAAAAAACAGCCGAGCTGCAACGGGCGGTTTATTTCAGTCGCTCGCGCAACAAACTCTGGTTCAAGGGCGAAGAATCGGGCCACGTGCAACAAGTGCATGACATTCGTCTGGATTGCGACTCGGATGTGGTGTTGCTCAAAGTCACTCAGCAGGGACATCAGCCAAGCATTGCTTGCCACACCGGCCGCCACAGTTGTTTTTACCAAAGTTTGCGCACCGAGGGCTGGCAAGCCGTCGAGCCTGTGTTGAAAGATCCGGAAAGCATCTACAAATGAACGCCCCTGACCCCAGTGCAGACGTCCTGGCTCGCTTGGCCCAGGTGATCGAGAGCCGCAAACCTGCCCATGGCGGTGACCCCGAAAAAAGCTATGTGGCGCGTTTGTTGCACAAAGGCCCCGACGCGGTGCTGAAAAAGATTGGCGAAGAGGCGACTGAGACGGTCATGGCCGCCAAAGACATCGCCCATGGGGGTGACCCTGCCCATTTGGTTTACGAAGTGGCAGACCTGTGGTTTCATTGCATGATTGCTTTGGCGCAACATGGCTTGACGCCCCAACAGGTGGTCGATGAGCTGGCACGCCGCGAGGGTCTGAGCGGCTTGGAAGAAAAAGCCCTGCGCAAAGCCCAGGCCCGAGAAGCCGACGAACAAAATTAAGCTGGATCATGAACGCTTCACCTGACTGCATTTTTTGCAAAATCGTTGCTGGACAAATTCCGTCCAAAAAAGTCCATGAGGACGAAGAAATTTTGGCTTTTCACGACATCAACCCATGGGCGCCGGTGCATTTTTTGATGATTCCCAAGACCCACATCGTGTCGATGGCGCATGTCGGGCCCGAGCATCAGGCCTTGATCGGTCGGATGTTGGCCTTGGCCCCCAAGTTGGCTTTGGAGCAGGGCGCCAGGCCCTACCCCGAGGGTGGATTTCGCATTGTGACCAACACCGGCAAGGAAGGCGGCCAAGAGGTGCATCACCTGCACTTTCATGTCATGGGTGGCCCGCGCCCATGGTTGCGAGGTTGATCAGACTGATCAAATCCCCAGGCCGCCTCGAGTTGAAGGCACTGGGCTAGAATCAAAAGTCTTGCACACGGAGGAATAACATGGGCTCATTTTCGATCTGGCATTGGCTGATCGTGCTGCTGATCATTGTGCTGATTTTCGGCACCAAAAAACTCAAAAACATTGGCTCAGACTTGGGTGGCGCGGTCAAAGGCTTCAAAGATGGCATGAAAGACGGTGGCACCGAAGACAAATCGGCCGCCCAAGCACAAGTTCAGGCATCGGTTGAGGCCAAACCCACCATCGATGTGGAAGCCAAAACCAAAAACTGATGCATTGAGCACTGGCGCATGATCGATCTGGGTCTTTCTAAAATGATGTTGATCGGGGTGGTGGCCCTGGTCGTCATTGGGCCTGAAAAACTGCCTCGGGTGGCGCGCACCATGGGCACTCTTTTGGGCAAAGCTCAGCGCTACGTCAACGACGTCAAAGCCGAGGTCAATCGATCGATGGATCTCGAAGAGTTGCGCAAAATGAAGGAAACAGTCGAGACTGCAGCTCGCGATGTTGAGCAAACGGTTCAAACCTCGGTGACTGATTTTGAGCACGAT
The DNA here is from genome assembly GCA_963923185.1 of uncultured Limnohabitans sp. GTDB lineage: Bacteria > Pseudomonadota > Gammaproteobacteria > Burkholderiales > Burkholderiaceae_C > Limnohabitans. The sequence goes on from CAWUNN010000151.1 coordinate 2,592, forward strand.
TGGCAAAAAACCACCGCGGGCCTGACCGATTTCTCCAGCGAAGCCTTGTCTGAGCCGGTGCCCGAGTACAAACACCCCGGAAAAAAATGGCGCCTCAAGCGGGGATCAGTTCCTCAATGGTACAAATCTCGAAACGGGGTTCGCACCCATGCCCTGTCCGGTGCAGCAAGGGTGGCCAGGCATCGCCCTAAACCGCTGAACTCTGGGGCCTGAAATGAGCGATCCAAGTCCCTCTCCAGACGAATTGGCTGGCACCGAACAGCCTTTTGTCTCGCACCTGATTGAGCTGCGAGATCGCATCATCAAAGCCTTCATTGCCGTGGCTGTGGCGGGCGTGGCTTTGGCCCTTTACCCAGGGCCTGCCGACCTGTATGACTTGCTGGCGCAACCCCTGGTGGCTCACTTGCCGGAAGGGACGCACCTGATTGCCACTTCGGTGATCTCACCTTTTCTGGTCCCTTTGAAAATTTTGTTGATGGCCGCTTTTTTGCTGGCTTTGCCGGTGGTGCTGTATCAGGTCTGGATGTTTGTGGCCCCTGGCTTGTATTCGCATGAAAAAAAGCTGGTCTTGCCTCTGGTGGTCTCGAGCACCTTGCTGTTCATGGTGGGGGTGGCGTTTTGTTACTTTTTTGTGTTTGGGCAAGTGTTCAAATTCATTCAAAGCTTTGCACCCAAAAGCATCACTGCAGCCCCAGACATCGAGGCCTATCTCAGCTTTGTCCTGACCATGTTTTTGGCTTTTGGCACGGCTTTTGAAGTGCCCATCGTGGTGGTCGTTTTGGCTCGAATGGGCGTGGTGCCCATCGACAAACTCAAATCCTTCAGGCCTTATTTCATTGTGGTGGCCTTTGTGATCGCCGCCGTGGTCACCCCACCCGATGTGGTGTCCCAATTGGCTTTGGCCATTCCCATGTGCTTGCTGTATGAATTGGGCATTTTTGCCGCCCGTTTCGTCATTGCACACACCAAAGCCCCCGATGCTGACGACGTCAAAGAGGATGGCTCGGAGCCCCACTCATGAAACGCCTTTGGCTGCTGTTTGCTCAGGCAGTCACGGTTTTGTTGGCTGCATGGTTTGTGGTGATGACCCTCAAGCCCCAATGGCTGGATCGAGGGGCGGGCAGGTCGAGTTTGACTTTGCAAGAGGCCGTCTCTCGCTCCAATGTGGCGGCCCCTGGCAGCCTGAGCCCTGCGGCACGTCAAGCTGCGCCCGCCGTGGTCAGCATCAACACCCTGAAAAACAGCGCCAGAAATCCACAAAGCCAAGAACCTTGGTTCAGATTCTTCTTCGGTGATGGCGACCATGAAGCCCAAACCGGCTTGGGCAGTGGCGTCATTGTCAGCCCAGAGGGCTTCATTTTGACCAACAACCATGTGATTCAAGGTGCAGATGAGATCGAGGTGATCTTGACGGATCGTCGGCGAGCCAAAGCCCAGGTGATTGGGACCGATCCTGACTCGGATCTGGCGGTGCTGAGAATCCAATTGGATCGCTTGCCCGTGATCACCTGGGGTCAATCGGAACAGCTTCAGGTGGGGGATTGGGTTTTGGCCATTGGCAACCCTTTTGGGGTGGGTCAAACCGTCACCAGTGGCATTGTCTCGGCATTGGGGCGCAATCAATTGGGCATCAACACGTTTGAGAACTTCATTCAAACCGATGCGGCCATCAACCCCGGCAATTCGGGTGGTGCGCTGGTGGACATTCAGGGCAATTTGATGGGCATCAACACCGCCATTTATTCGCGCTCGGGTGGCAACATGGGCATCGGCTTTGCGATCCCCGCTCAAACCGCACGGCAGGTGTTGGAGAGCCTGGTCAAAGATGGCCAGGTGACGCGTGGTTGGATTGGGGTTGAGCCGCAAGACCTCAGTGCCGAATTGGCCCAGCAATTCAACCTCAAGCCACGCGAGGCGGTGGTGATCTCAGGGGTTTTAGGAAATGGTCCTGCCGACCAAGCGGGCATCAAGCCAGGTGATGTGTTGCTCAGTGTGGGTCCCACCCCAGTCTCTAATGTCGGTGAATTGCTGTCCGCGGTGGCCGCCTTGAAGCCAGGCGAGGCCACCTCTTTCAAGATTTTGCGACAAAACCGTGAATTGACCCTGTCTGTCACTCCTGCCAAAAGGCCCAAACCCCATGCACAACGACCGCGCTGAACCTTGTTCCATCGCCCGATTGGTTCAAGCGGCTGACGAATTGCTGCAACCGAGCCGCTTCAAGGATTACGGCCCTAACGGCTTGCAAGTGGAAGGCCAAGCCGTGGTTCGCCGTTTGGTCTCTGGTGTGACCGCCAGCTTGGCTTTGATTGACGCCGCCATCGAACAACAAGCAGATGCCATCTTGGTGCACCACGGTTTGTTTTGGCGCGGCCAAGACGGGCGTGTGGTGGGCTGGATGAAACAGCGGTTGTCCAAGTTGTTGGCCCACGACATCAATCTGCTGGCCTATCACTTGCCCTTGGATGCCCATCCAGTTTTGGGCAACAACGCCCAATTGGCCAAGCGTTTGGGCCTGAGCGTCAAAGGAAGCTTTGGTGACCAAGATCTGGGTATGTGGGGCGAGTCCCACACCACTGACCCCGATGCGTTCTTGGCCTTGGCAGAGCGTGAGCTGGGTCGAGCCCCAGTGTGCATTCATGGTGACTCGATGCGACCTTGGCAGCGAGTCGGTTGGTGCTCTGGCGGGGCTCAAGGCTATTTTGAGGCCGCCATTGCTGCGGGTGTCGATGTGTTTTTGACCGGTGAAATCTCCGAGCCGCAAGCCCATTTGGCGCGCGAGACGGGGGTTTCTTTTTTGGCCTGCGGGCATCATGCCACCGAACGCTGGGGCGCGCCTGCAGTGGCCGCCCATTTGGCACAGCAACTCGGGCTCGAGCATCAATTCATTGACATTCACAACCCAGC
>CAWUNN010000152.1:0-5479 GCA_963923185.1 uncultured Limnohabitans sp.
CATCGGTGAGCGAGTTCATGTAGTCGTTGTTCAAATCGCGTGCCATGCGAATGCCGTACCAAGCTCGAACACGCTGAGGCGGGCCCCCCTCCCAGGTTTGGAACGAACGGGTGTTGTGGCAATAGGTGCAATTGACACCCAGGCCTTGGGCCATGTGCACCATCAGTCCATAAGTCCATTCGGTTTGCTTGATCGACTGCCGGTTGCCGGTGGGCAAGGCGGTGGTGGCGCCCACGCGAATGTTTTGGTCTTTCAACAAAAACGGGGTGAACGGGTCATAGGGCAGCGAGGACAGGTTGACCACCTTGTCGGGTGTATTTTGTCCTGCCTTGTCGCCCAAAAAGTTGGACCCTTGGGGTTGATCGACACGGGTGAACCAAATTTCGCTGGGCACGCCTTTGCCACGGTGGCAGGTGTAGCAGGTGACACCCGTCTCGGCCACGTGCTGTTTCCAATCGCTGTTGATGTGGCGGGTCATCTGAATCATGCGTCGGGCCACCACCTTGGTGTACATCGAGTCGTCGGCAAAGTTGGCCGGGTTGTGACAATAAGCACAACCTTGCTCAGGCGCAATCCAAGCGGCCATCGAGACCATCAGTCGGGTGAAATTGCCAGCACTGAGGTTGCCCAACACTTGCACGTTTTTGTAGACCTGCGAAGCCCTGGGGCCATCGTCACCGCCACTGGGGATGGCGATCGGTGCCTCGTTCAAAGGCGCTTTGGCCTCGACCGTGCGTGGGTTGTACACCTGCAGCATGCCGGTGCCACGGTAGCCGTGTTGCACCGCATCGATTGGCGGGCGCTCGCACCCGGTCAGCAACAGCAAGGCCGCGCAAAGGGACAGTAGGTATCTCATGGCTTGGCTCCTTGCAACAAGGCCGGGTCGGTGACGGCATCAAACACAGACGGATACGGTGGTGCCACACCGTGTTTGATGGCCCACAGGTACCAGTTGTCGACCACGGTGCCGGTCAATAAGATGCCTATGCCTCCGGTCAAAGGGCACAGCACAGCAAACCACCAAGCCCAGCGGTGAATCGATTCCATGGTGGCGTTAAAGCCCATGGTCCAGCGCCAAAACAAGGCGGCTCGCTCGCTGGCCGTGCCGCGATCGGTGATCTGCTCGATTTCGCGCTCGCCACCAAAACGGGTGACCGCCAAAATGGTGGCACCGTGCATGGCAAACAGCAAAGCCGAGCCGTACAAGAAAGCAATCGACAAGGCATGGAAGGGGTTGTAGAACAAGTTGCCATAGCGCAACGAGAAAGCCGCCGTCCAGTCCAGGTGCGGGAAGATGCCATAGGGCACGGCCTCGCCCCAAGAGCCCATCAGCACCGGGCGGAACAAGCCCAGCACCAAGAACAGCCAAATAGCCGCCGCAAAAGCCCAAGCCACATGGGTGCCCATGCCCAACTCGCGCGCACGGCGGTAGGTGCGGGCCCACCACAACAACAGCGATGCGGTCAAAAACAAGCCCGTGATCAACCACCAACCGCCCTGGTTCAAAGGCGGCAAACTCAGGCCATAGATGGCGGGTGGGGGTTCCAATGAAAGCCAAAACAATTGGCGGATGAACTGAATCGGATCAAAGTTGACCGAGGCCAACATGTTCATGCCGATGATGGTGGTGGCAAACACCCCACAAATCAGCGAAGCCAGACCCAGCCCTCCCAAATAGATGGGACCCAACTGAGCATTGCCCAGCCATCCAAACCAGTAGACGATCAAAGGCTGGCCGCTTCGTGGGCTGTTGCCATGACCCAATTCAACGCCATGGTGAACCGGGCCTACCGCTTGAACGGTGGTGAACAGATTTTGATATTGCGCCATCTTCAAACTCCTAGTTCAGCGGCCATTGCGACCAGATCGGCAGGTTCAGCCACCAGCTCCACCATTCAGGCCAGCCACGGGTCCAGAAGGGGCCACTGAGCACGATGCACAAGGCGCTGAACAACACCGCCGCCAAGGCCAAAAACAGCCCCAGGCGGTGAATGCCCAAGGTGCCAATGGAATAACCAATGATGTCTCTGAAGAAGGTGTCCTCGTGCTCAGGCGTGCGCACCGTGCCACCCGGCATGGGGTTGGTCGAGGACAAAATCAAAGCACCGTGCAAAGACAAGGCAAAGGTGCTGGCAAAGAAGAAGCTCACACCCAACATGTGGGCGGGGTTGTAATGAAAATGAAGGTATTGGTAGCCAACGTTGGACACCCAGTCCAGGTGGCTGTAAATGCCATATGGAAAGGCATGGCCCCAGGCGCCCATCAGCACCGGTCGGACCACCTCGAGGGTGAAGTACGCCAAGATGGCCACACTGAAAGCCGCAGGCACGTGATAGCCCATGCCCAGTTTGCGGCAGATCTCGACTTCGCGCATGGCCCAAGATCCAAATGCACCCAAAGCGCAAACTGTGATCAGTTGCCACAGTCCACCCTCCATCAGGGGTGCAAAGCGCAAGCCATAAGACAGATCGGGGGGCGCGATGCTGATTTGCCAAAGATTCCAGGTGGGTCCTTGCGAGGCCCCCCACAAAATCAAGACAGTGCCCAACAACGCAAAGAACACCGTGGTCACGCCAAAAAAGCCGACATAGAACGGACCGACCCAAAAATCAAACAGGTCGCCACCGAGCAGCGTTCCTCCGCGAACCCGGTATTTCTTTTCAAAATTCAACATGGCCATGGCAAGACCTCCGGAAAATCAAAATTGCAGACACCGTGCCGTCACACGTTCGGAGACGGTGCCTGCGCGAGCACGTTCGCTCAGGACTTGGCTGACGGCGTGGCCGCAGGCATCGGCGTGTTTTGCGCCGAAGCTGCCGGTGCTTTTTTCGCACCGTCGAACCAGTTGTACTTGTTGGTGCTGAGCAAAACGAGGTGAATCATTGCTGCCAGACCGAACAAGAAAATGCCCTGTACCACCATGGCACGCAGGGGATCGTAGAGACGCCAAATTCGCCACATGTTTTTTCTCCTAGATGATGTGGTTCATGAAGGTGTACACCGCCGCCTTCACACCCTGACCCATGCTGCTGGCGCTTTCGGCACCGGGCAACAATTCCCGCCAATTCATGCCGCCCAGTCGGGCAAACATGGCCACCATGAACAGCAAGCCAAAGGCCAGCAGAAAGATGGTTTTGAAGGCGAATGAATCGTCACTCACGTGACGCTCACCGCGCTGAGTTGAGGTGGTTGACATGACAGTGACTCCGTCAAAGTTGCCGACTTAAAGCCAAGGCCGCCAAGCCCAGACCAGGAAGTGCGCCAGCACGGCCACTGCCGTGAAGCCCACAAAACCCTGCATCCAGTAATGGTGGAACTCTTGAGCCTCTTCGTCGGTGAGACCGGAAATGGAAGTCCGATTCGACATGGTTGCTCCTTTCATAAGGCCAGTAGGCCCGCGGTGCACTCAACCCGTGCACCTGGGTGGCCGCAGCGATCTGCCACGACATCTGGGGTCGACTCGACAGTCGTGAAATGCTGCGGTGTGCTCATGCCAGCACCTCCCAACCCATTTCACGGCCTGCGGCCTCGACGTGTTCTTCATTGACTTGTTCAACACCCGCCATGCGCGCCAAGCGCTCGGCGTGGTCGCGCAAGCGGCGCGCGGCCGATATTTGCACCAGCACCGGCTGTTGACCCACCAGGCGTGACATCAGTTGCTGCGCCTGCGGTTGCCAGATGTGTTGCGAGGCTTTGGCATGGGTGGCCTCGGTCTGGTCCAAATCGGTGCCCAAGGGCAAGATGTGGAACAAGGCATCGAACAAAGCGTTGCAGACCTCTTGCACCAAATAGGTCGCCCCGCTGTAGCCCATGAATGGGGTGCCCGTGTGGCGGCGGATGATGCTGCCCGGAAACGAGGCTGGAATGAACGCCGCACGCATGGGCGAGCGTTGCGCCACTTCGGTCAAGTACATGCGCTCGTTGTAACTGCCCAGCATCACCAAGGGGGTCTGGGTTTGACACAACTCGCGCACCCGGGCGTTGTCGGTTTTGGCGCCGGGTTTGCGGGCCACACTGAAGCGACATGGCAAGCCCATTTCGTCGCCCAAAAATTGGGTCAACCCCCTGGCATAGGTCTCGGTGGCCACCACGGCAAAGCTGGCGGTGCTGAAAAAATCTTGCGTCACTGAGCGCCACAAATCCCACAGTGGTTTGAGGGTGGTGTGGCGTTCTCGCTCGATGAAGGGCTCGGGGTCCAGGCCCAGCAGCTCGCCCAATTTGCGCAAAAACAAGGTGGTCGAATGCAAACCGATCGGGGCTTGCAAATAGGGCCGCTCAAGCGCCTCGCACAGCATGCGGCCAAATTCGCGGTACATGCAGATGTTGACATCGGCCTCGACCAAACGCGAGACATCGGCCACATGGCTGCCCAACGGGAACACCATGTTGACCTCGGCGCCAATGCCTTGCACCAAACGCCTGATCTCAGCCAAGTCGCTGGGCGAGTTGAAGGTGCCATAGCATGGCCCAATGATGTTGACACGGGGCTTTTCATCGCTCTTGCGGGCTTTGACATCGCGCGCCTTGGGCACTTTGCGCAAGCCGTATTGCGTCCACAACCAATACATGGCACGGTCGGCGCATTGCCATTGGTCTTCGTCGATGGTGCGCGGCAAAAAGCGCTGAAGATTGGTGCCCTCTGGGGTGACGCCACCACCGATCATCTCGGCAATCGAACCCGTGACCACCACCGCAGGCAACTCGGGGTCCAAGGTTTTATGGGCTCGGCGCATGGCCCCTTCGGTGCCATCTCGGCCCAACTCTTCTTCGCCCAAACCAGTGACCACGATCGGCAACTCGTGTGGCGGCAAAGCGTCGGTGTAATGCAACACGCTGGTCACGGGCAGGTTTTCACAGCCGACCGGGCCATCGATGACCACCTGCATGCCTTTGATGGCGGTGAACACATACACCGCCCCCCAATAACCGCCAGCGCGGTCATGGTCCAAGACAAAGGGCAATGCGCTCATGGCCCCATCTCCTCGGCCTTGCGTTTTTTGGCCAATTTTTCGGCTTGCCGACGCACCTCGGCCCTGAACTCTGGACGCGGCTTGGGCACACTCTCCCACACGCCCGCGTTATCGCCATCTCCGACATGATCAAAGAAGCTGCGCATGGCTTTGAAGCGGTCTTGGTTGCCAATGGCGCTGCGCACCACTTGCACCAAAGAGCCGATGCCTGCCACCCCCATGAGGGGACGTGCTGAAATCAGGTTGGTGAAGTACAGCGACGGGATGGCCATTTGTTTGGCCCGCTGCACCACCGGTGTGGTGCCAATGGCCAATTGCGGCTGAAATTCTTCGACCGCCGCCAGATCTTGCTCCAGGCTGGCCCTGAACTGCACTTGCGCGCCATGGGCTTGCAACCACTGGGCATCGGCTTGGTTCCAGGGTGTGGCAGGACACGCCGAGCCGACATAGCGCACATCGGCCCCACACTCGACCAGCAAGCGGGCCACGATCAACTCTGAGCCCTCGTA
>CAWUNN010000153.1:0-5479 GCA_963923185.1 uncultured Limnohabitans sp.
ACTTGGGTATCGCACTCTGAGCGGCTTTCCACTCGGCACTTGCGCGGCAGCAACAAGATGTTGTCGTAATCAAAAATTTCCATGGACTCAACTCCGAAACATTCAATGGAGGGTGAGCACTTGGCCTGTGCCGGTTGATTTGCTGGGCGCAAAAAAACCGGGCGCAAGAATCTTGGGCCCGGTGTCTGATTCTACCCCCATTCGCTTTCTACAATGCAAGTCATGATCGAAACTCCATCTTCTGGCCTGTTCAGTGCCCCGGCCTTGCTGGCCAACCTGAACCAAGAGCAGCTGCACGCCGTGACCTTGCCCAACGAGCATGCCCTGATTCTGGCTGGTGCCGGTTCTGGCAAAACCCGCGTGCTGACCACCCGCATCGCTTGGTTGATGCACACCGGGCAAGTCAGCCCGGGCGGGGTGATGGCGGTCACCTTCACCAACAAAGCGGCCCGTGAAATGATGACCCGTTTGTCGGCTATGTTGCCCGTCAATGTGCGCGGCATGTGGATTGGCACCTTCCACGGGCTTTGCAACCGCTTGCTGCGCGCACACTGGAAGGTAGCGGGATTGCCCCAGACTTTTCAGATTTTGGACATCCAAGACCAACTCTCGGCATTGAAGCGCTTGTACAAGCAGTTCCACATCGACGATGAGCGTTTCCCGCCCAAACAAACCCAATGGTTCATCAACAGCTGCAAAGAAGATGCCTTGCGCCCCAAGGACATCGAGCCTAGCGATTCGGACACCCGCAAAAAAATCGAGATCTACCAGCTGTACGAAGAACAGTGCCAGCGCGAGGGTGTGGTCGATTTTGGTGAGTTGTTGTTGCGCTCGTTTGAGTTGTTGCGCGACCACGACCCGATCAGGCAGCACTATCAATTGCGATTCAGGCATGTGCTGATCGATGAGTTTCAAGACACCAACCGGCTCCAATACGCTTGGCTCAAGCAACTGTGCGGCCCCCAAGGCAGTTTGTTTGCCGTGGGCGATGACGACCAAAGCATTTATGCCTTTCGCGGCGCTCGGGTGGGCAACATGGCCGACTTTTTGCGCGAGTACAGTGTGCAGCATCAAATCAAGCTGGAACAAAACTACCGCAGCTGCGGCGCCATTTTGGACACCGCCAATGAACTGATCAGCCACAACAGATCGCGCTTGGGCAAAAACTTGCGCACCGATCAAGGCGTGGGCGAGTTGGTTCGAGTGGTCGAGTCGGCCAGTGACTTTGCCGAGGCCCAGTGGTTGGTCGATGAGATCAAAAACCTGTTGCGCGATGGGCTCAATGGCGATGGCACTTCGGGGGTGCAGTTGCGCAGCGACATCGCCATTTTGTATCGCAGCAACGCACAGAGCCGGGTCATTGAGACTTCGCTGTTCAATGCCGGCTTGCCTTACCGGGTCTATGGCGGATTGCGTTTTTTTGAGCGCGCCGAGATCAAACACGCACTGGCTTACCTGAGGTTGCTTGAAAACCCACGCGACGACACCTCTTTTTTGAGGGTGGTGAATTTTCCGGCGCGTGGCATTGGCGCGCGCAGCCTTGAGCAATTGCAAGATGTGGCCCAATCCAGCGGCTCTGCCTTGCATGACGCTGTGCCCCAAGTGGGTGGCAAAGCAGGCACCCTGCTGGCTGGTTTTGTGACGTTGATCGATGAGATGCGCCAACAGTCGCAAGGTTTGAATTTGCGCGAGATCGTGCAATGGGTGATCGAGCGCAGCGGTCTGATCGACCACTACAGGGCCGAGCGCGAAGGGGCCGATCGCATCGAGAACCTGGAAGAATTGGTCAATGCCGCCGAGAGTTTTGTGGCCCAAGAGGGCTTTGGCCGCGATGCGCCTGGGGTGTTGGACCAAGACGCGCCCGATGCCGACACGGGCGAGACCTTGTCGCCTTTGATGGCCTTTCTGACCCATGCCGCCTTGGAAGCAGGTGACAACCAAGCCCAAGCGGGGCAAGATGCCGTTCAACTGATGACCGTGCATGCGGCCAAAGGCCTTGAGTTTGACGCCGTCTTCATCACCGGCATGGAAGAAGGCTTGTTCCCACACGAAAACTCATTGAGCAACCACGAAGGTCTGGAAGAAGAACGGCGTTTGATGTATGTGGCCGTCACGCGCGCGCGCAAGCGCTTGTACCTGAGCCATGCCCAAACCCGAATGTTGCACGGCCAAACCCGATACCACATCGCCAGCCGCTTTTACGATGAAATGCCCGAGCACACCCTGAAGTGGGTGTCGCCTCGCATCGCCCCCCCACGTTGGAGCGCCAACTCTTTTGAAGATGTGCCCATCGGCAGTCTGTCTGCAAGCTCGCCCGCTTTGGCACCCCAATCAGCCCCAACTGCGGTCTACGCCTGGTTGCGCAGCGGCGTACAGGTGTTTCACAACAAGTTTGGCGAGGGCACTGTGCTGGCGCTGGAGGGCGCAGGGGATGATGCCCGTGCGCAAATCAGCTTTTCGCGCCATGGCACCAAATGGCTGGCCCTGTCGGTGGCCAAACTGACCCAGGTCTGATGGATTTAAAAATGCAAGAAGGCCGCGGCACCGATTGCTGTGCCCAAACCGCCCATGGCAAACATGGCGATTTCCAGCCATTTTTTTCGAGTCAGCAAAGCAATGGCGGCCAAAGCGATCGAGACCTGCAAGGCCGTGGTGGCCTGTGCCCAACGGTGATGCAAATGCAACTCGTGGTCTGATTTGTCATCCCATGCCTTGGATTCGGCCTCGAGCCGCTCGGCTTCTTTTTTGATGTCGGCTTTTTCTGACTTGTAGCGTTGGATCTCGGACTGATAAAACTCTTTTTTGGTGGCCGGGGCCAATTCCAAGGCCAATTCACTCAAATTTTGTTTGCTGCTTTTGGCTTGGTAGTAATTCCATTGGTCGGAGGCTTCGGTTTTTTTGATGGCCGCGTTGTTTTTGAACAAGCCTGCATTGGCCTGCGTGGCCCCGCCCATGTAGCCAAAAATGGCTCCGACGGTGGCGATGATGGCGGTGAACATGGCGATTTGGTTGGTCATGCTGTTGCCATGACCGCCTTGGGTGGCATGCTCAAGTTCATGGTCGTGTGGGCCGTGCACATGAAATCCTTGTCCAGACATTCAATTCTCCTCAGTTGAGTTTTTTCCAATGCACCACATCAAAGGCCAAGCCAGTGACAGAGGTGTGCGAATGACGCGATTGCTCGACCCATTCAGGGCCAAACGGTGGGGCAAAGGTGTCCCCATCTGGCACCACCAAATCGATTTCAGTGACCACCGCATGGTCGGCCCACGGCATGGCCTGGGCGTAGATCTCTCCCCCTCCCATGACCCATGGGCTGGCCTGCTTGGGCATGCGTTGCAAGGCCTCAGGCAATGAATGTGCCACCTGTGCCCCAGCGGCCTTCCAATCGGTTTGGCGGGTGATCACCCAATTGTCTCGGCCTGGCAGGGGTCTGAAGCGCTCGGGGATCGAATCCCAGGTCTTGCGTCCCATGATCACCGGTTGACCCAGGGTGACGCGCTTGAAGTGAGCCAGATCTTCGGGCAAATGCCAAGGCATCTGGCCCGCTCGTCCAATGACGCCATCGCGCGTGCGGGCAAAGATCAACCCCAAGCTGGCCATGATCAGACCGCCACGGGGGCTTTGATGGCGGGGTGGCATTGGTAGTCCACCACCTCAAAGTCTTCAAATTGGTAGTCAAAAATCGATTCGGGTCGGCGGCGCAGGTTCAAGCGTGGATAAGGGTGGGGCGAACGTGAGAGTTGCAACTCAACTTGTTCGACGTGATTGCTGTAAATGTGGCAATCGCCACCCGTCCAGACAAAATCACCGACATCCATGTCGCATTGCTGCGCCAACATGTGGGTCAGCAGGGCGTAGCTTGCAATATTGAAGGGCACACCCAAAAAGATGTCTGCGCTGCGCTGGTACAGCTGACAACTCAGTTTGGGTCGCTCTCCAGGGGTTTGAGCAGGGGCAACATAAAACTGAAAAAAAGCATGGCAGGGCATCAAAGCCATTTGATCGAGGTCGGCCACGTTCCAGGCGCTGACGATGATGCGGCGCGAGTCAGGGTTTTGTTTCAGGGTATCGACCACCTGGGTGATTTGGTCGATGTGGGTCCCGTCGGGCTTGGGCCAACTGCGCCATTGCACGCCATAGACTGGGCCCAGATCACCGTCGGGCCTGGCCCATTCGTCCCAAATGGTGCAACCCCGCTCTTGCAGCCATTTCACGTTGCGCCCGCCTTGTAAAAACCACAGCAGCTCGACGATGATGGCGCGCAAAAAAACTTTCTTGGTGGTCACCAGCGGAAAACCTTCGTTGAGGTCAAAACGCATTTGATGACCAAACACGCTGCGCGTGCCTGTGCCCGTTCGATCACCTTTTTGGACACCATGCAGGTACACATGGCGCATGAAGTCTTCGTATTGGCTGCGAATGGGTCGCAAGGCGGCGTCGTGGGAGTTCATGATGAGAGTTTACATGGCCCGTTCAAGATGCGAATCACCCAACCCATTGCACGGTTTTAAGACCCAACCAGGTCAAAATCAATGAGCCCATCAAATGGGTGCCTGCTGTCAACGCGGCCAGACCCAGGCGCGATTGCTGCAACATGCCCACCACTTCGGCACTGAACGAAGAAAAGGTGGTCAGCGCACCCAAAAAACCAGTGACCAGCAGCAATCGCCAATGGGGGTCCAAGTCTGGCATGGCCTCGAAGACGCCCACGCACAGGCCCACCAAATACCCACCCAGCAAGTTGGCGGCCAGCGTGCCCAGGGGCATGCCCGGGGTGTTGTTGCCCCAAATGCCGAATTGCCAGCGCAACAAAGCACCTGCACATGCGCCGATGCAAATGACCAAGACCGTCAACATGAAATGTCCTTCATTGGGGCACCCCCATCAACACATTGGGCAAGACGGTGACAATCGATGGAAACACGGTGATCAAGGCGATGCCCACAATCATGCACATGAAAAAAGGCATGGTCACTCGAGCGATGCGGTTGCTGTCCAAGCCGGTCATGTTTTGCAGCACAAATAAATTGAACCCCACCGGTGGGGTGATCTCGGCGATTTCCACCAGCATGATGATGAAGATGCCAAACCACACCAGATCAAAGCCGGCCTTTTGCACCATGGGCAAGACCACCGCGCTGGTGAGCACAATCATCGAAATGCCATCGAGCGCCGTGCCCAAGATCAGGTAGACCACCACCAGCACGGCAATCAGGCTGTAGGGCGAGAGTTGGGCTGCCGCCACGGTCTCGGCCAATGCCTTGGGGATGCCCGTGAAAGCCATGGTCTTGGTCAAAAAAGCAGCCCCCGCCAAGATGAACATGATCATGCAACTCATGCGGGTGGCGCCCATCAGGCCTTGCCAAAAGTTTGGCCAGGTCAAACTGCGGCCGGCCGCAGCAATGGCCAAGGATCCCAAAACGCCATAAGCCGCGCACTCGGTGGCGGTGGCAATGCCAGCGACCAACACCCAGAC
>CAWUNN010000154.1:0-5468 GCA_963923185.1 uncultured Limnohabitans sp.
AAGCAGGGGCGCATAGGCCTCGCCTTTGTGCAGGTGATCGCGGCTGACCTTGACCACGGCGCGCTGGCCGGGCGAGGTCGGTTTCATCTTGATGACAGCCATTATGCGGCCTCCCCAGAGAGGTTGAGCTCTTGACCAGGCTTGAGCGTCACGTAGGCCTTGCGCAAATGATCGCGACGACCCACCGAGCGACCGAAGCGCTTGGTTTTGCCCTTGATGTTGACCACGCTGACGCCTTTGACCTCGACCTTGAACATCAGTTCAACGGCGGCTTTGATCTCGGGCTTGGTCGCGTCTTGCAACACTTTGAAGGTGACGGCATTGCCTTTTTCACCAGCGAGCGTGGCTTTTTCAGACACGATCGGGGCGACCAAGACTTGCATCAGGCGACCTTCGTCAAATTTGGCGGTGGTGCTCATGCGAACATCTCCTTGAGTTTGTCGATGGCGCCCTTGGTCACCAACACCTTTTTATAGTGCACCAGTGACAGGGGATCGGCGTAACGGGGCTCGACCACCAGCACATTGGGCAGGTTGCGCGAGGCCAGGTACAGGTTGTCGTCCACTTCTTCGGCAATGACCAGCACAGATTGCAGGTTCATGGCTTTGAATTTGGCGGCCAACAGTTTGGTCTTGGGGGCTTCAACCTTCAAAGAGTCCACCACAGCGATGCGGCCTTCGCGGGCCAGCTGAGAGAAGATGCTGGCCATGCCGGCACGGTACATCTTTTTGTTGATCTTCTGGGTGAAGTTTTCTTCCGGGCTGTTCGGGAAAATCCGACCGCCTCCACGCCACAACGGCGAAGAAGTCATGCCCGCGCGAGCACGGCCAGTGCCCTTTTGACGGAACGGCTTTTTGGTGCTGTGCTTGACCTGCTCGCGGTCTTTCTGAGCGCGAGTGCCCTGGCGGGCATTGGCCTGGTAAGCCACCACGATTTGGTGCACCAAAGCTTCGTTGTATTCACGACCAAACACGGTCTCAGGGGCGTCCACTTTGGAAGCGGCCTGGCCTTGATCATTCAGGAGTTCGAGCTGCATCAGTTCGCCCCTTTCGATTTGACAGCGGGACGCACGGTGACGAAGCCACCTGCAGAACCGGGGATGGCACCCTTGATCAACAGCAACTGGCGTGCTTCGTCGATGCGGATGACATCCAAATTTTGAGTGGTCACAGTCACATCACCCAAGTGGCCTGACATGCGTTTGCCAGGGAACACGCGACCCGGGTCTTGGGCCATGGAGATGGAACCGGGCACATTGTGCGAACGGCTGTTACCGTGGGAGGCGCGCTGCGAACTGAAGTTGTGGCGCTTGATCGTGCCGGCAAAGCCCTTACCGATGCTGGTGCCCTGCACGTCGACCTTCTGGCCCACAGCGAACACATCGGAAACAGGCAGTGTGGCACCGGCTGCATACTTGGCAGCGGTGTCGGCCGTCACGCGGAATTCCTGGATGATTTCGCCGGCTTGCACGCCCGCTTTCGCGAGGTGGCCTGCGGCAGGCTTGGTCACGCGAGAAGCCTTGCGCGAACCGAACGTGACCTGCAGGGCCACGTAGCCGTCGTTTTCCTGGGTTTTCACCTGAGACACGCGGTTGTTGGACACATCCACCACCGTGACAGGCACTGCGTCGCCGTCATCGGTGAACAGACGCATCATGCCCACCTTGCGTCCCAGCAAACCCAAACGGGTGCTTTGAGACATTGTTTTGACTCCTGTACTCTCGCCACAGCGACTTCAATTGGCCACCGTGTTTGGAATGCGAAAGAGGGTTGATAAAACTCTGCCTTTGACAGCAGAGCCCATCAGTATATCCGATCTTAAGGCCCTAGGCAAGCGCGGCCCTTTGCCGCCCCCCCACACCCGCAAGCAACCAGAATGTCGTAAAAAAGCCACAAACGAGGGCCAATAATTGGGGTCAGACCCCCATTAATCGTGGCGAAATAGAGACATTTAATTGGGGTCAGACCCCAATTGTTTCAACAGATGGTCGATCAGGTGGGCGCTGAAGGGGGCAGCCAGATCGTGGATCAGGCGCAAAAAGTCAGGGTGGGCGCTGTCGTCGGCGCGATCAGAGATCAGGCGCACAGCGGCAAAAGGGACACCATGGTCGTGGCACACCTGGGCCACGGCGGCCCCTTCCATTTCAACGGCCAGGGCATCGGGCAGCTCGGTTTGCAAGGCTTGGCACTCGGCCGTGGTGCTGACAAAGCGGTCACCGCTGATGATCAAGCCCTGATGCACCTGGCTGTGGACCAAGTCATGGCCCAACCAACCCTTGGGCCACTGGCGCTGCAGGTGGTGGATGGCTTGCTCAGCGGCATGGGTCAAACGCTGGGCCCAGAGGTCATCGGTCGGGTAGCGGCTGATGCCGCTGTGGGGCACCACATGGCGCGGGAACAGGGGCGAAGAGTCCATGTCGTGCTGCAGGCAATGGGTGGCGACCACGGCATCGGCCACGGCCACACGAGGGCCCAGGCCACCCGCGACACCCGTGAACAACAAGACGTCGACGCCATGGCGCTCGATCATCAAGGCCGCTGTGCTGGCGGCAGCGACTTTGCCCACGCCAGAGAGTGCGGCGACCAGCTCTTGGTCGTGCCAGTGTCCTGACCAAAACTCTCGCCCGCCCTTGCGATCGGGCTGGCCCTGGCAGCGCTGGATGACCGCGCTCAGCTCTTGGGGCAATGCGCCCATCAGGCCCAGTTTCATGGGGTGTCCTTCATGCGCGTTGCAACACCGGTGCCAGAGCCCGGCCGGTGTGGGTGTCGGCACGCACCAAGGCTTCAGGGGTGTTGGCAGACACCACGCGCCCGCCGCCAGAGCCGCCCTCGGGTCCAAGGTCAATCACCCAGTCGGCCTCGGCGATGACGTCCAAGTCGTGCTCAATCACCACCACGCTGTGGCCGCCATCAACCAGTCGATGCAGCACCCGAATCAGCTTGTCGACATCGGCCATGTGCAGGCCCACGGTGGGCTCGTCCAACACATACAAGGTGTGCGGTGCTTTTTGGCCGCGCCGCCCAATGTCGTCTCTGACCTTGGTGAGTTCGGTCACCAACTTGATGCGCTGTGCTTCACCGCCGCTCAAGGTGGGCGAGGGTTGGCCCAAGGTCAAATAGCCCAACCCCACATCTTGCAACAGCTTGAGTGGATGGGCGATGGCGGGCATGCTTGCAAAGAAAGTGACCGCTTCGTCCACCTCCATTTGCAGCACCTCGCCGATGCTTTTGCCACGCCAGCTGACCTCTAAGGTTTGCGGATTGAAGCGCGCCCCGCGGCACACCTCGCAAGGGACTTTGACATCGGGCAAGAAGCTCATTTCGATGGTCCGCATGCCCTGGCCTTCGCAACCGGGGCAGCGACCTTCGCCAGTGTTGAAGCTGAAACGGCCTGGGCCAAAACCACGCGCTTTGGCCTCCAGGGTTTCGGCGTACAGCTTGCGGATGATGTCCCAAAAGCCAATGTAGGTGGCCGGGCACGAGCGAGGCGTTTTGCCAATCGGGGTTTGGTCCACTTCCAGCACCCGGTCAATGTGTTGCCAACCGCTCAGGTCTCGGCAGCCCTGCCAAGCAGGGGCCTTGCGCTGCTGCACCGCCGCTTGGACGTTGGCCAGCAACACCTCGCGCGCCAGGGTCGATTTGCCTGAGCCACTGACCCCTGTGATGGCCACCAGCCGATGCAAGGGCAAGGTCACGTCCATGCCTTGCAGGTTGTGCAGGTGCGCCCCCACCACGGTCAAGTCAGGATGCTCAGTGACATCGACCGAGCGTCGCGTTTGCATGGGGTGTTTCATGGCATGCAGCAGATAACGCCCGGTTTGCGAGTCACTGGCCCGGGTCAGTTCGGCCACATCGCCTTGGGCAATCAGTCTACCGCCACGACGCCCTGCGCTGGGTCCGATGTCAATGATGTGGTCAGCGCGCCGAATGGTGTCTTCGTCGTGTTCCACCACGACCAAGGTGTTGCCTTTGTCGCTGAGGCTGTGCAATGCGCTCAATAACATCTGGTTGTCACGGGCATGCAATCCAATGGTGGGCTCGTCCAGCACGTAGCACACGCCTTGCAAATTGCTGCCCAATTGAGCTGCCAAGCGAATGCGCTGGGCTTCGCCGCCGCTCAAGGTGGGTGCGCCTCGGTCCAAGGTGAGGTAGCCCAAACCCACTTGCTGCAAAAACTGCAAACGGCTGTCGATCTCGGCCACCAAGTCACGGGCGATTTCGGCGTCGCGCCCCTGCAGCTTCAGGCCGCGCACCCATTGGTGCACGTCGCCCACCGACATGCGAGCGATGTCGGTGATGGACGCGCCATCAAAGCGCACCGCCCGCGCAGTGGGGTTCAATCGAGTGCCTGCACAGGTGGGGCAATGGTCATCGGCGACGTCATCGAGCTCGGGCTCGGCAAAGGTCTGCTCTCGCCCTTTGTTGTGATCGTCGTTCAACACCGAGTCATCCAGCATGCGGCGCTGCTCTTTGTTCAAATGCACCCCGGTGCCCACACAGTCGGGACACCAGCCGTGCTTGCTGTTGTATGAAAACAGCCGCGGGTCGAGTTCGGCATAGCTGGTGGCGCACACCGGGCAAGCGCGCAGGGTGGAGAACACTTGAACTTGACCGATGTGCGCCGTCGAAGTGCCCATCAGCATGACGTTGCGCAAGCCATCGAGTGGCGCCAACACGTGCACGACGCCTTTGCCCAGTTCCAGGGCTTTGGCAACATGTTGTCGCAGCACGGCTTCGGTTTGCGCCGACACCTGCACATCGGCCACTGGCAATTCAATGGTGTGTTCTTTAAACCGATCGATGCGCGGAAAACCCGTGGTGGGCAAAAACTGGCCATCGACGCGCAAATGGGTGTAGCCGCGTGGACGCGCCCAATCGGCCAATTCGGTGTAAACCCCTTTGCGATGGACCACCAGCGGGGCCAGCAAACCAATGTGCTGGCCTTTGTATTGGCGCATGATTTGCGCCACCATGCTGTCGCTGGTTTGGGGCTGCACCTTGGCGTCGTCATGGATGCAATGCTGAGTGCCCAGCTTGACATACAGCAGACGCAAAAAATGCCAAATCTCGGTGGTCGTGCCGACCGTGGATTTGCGCCCGCCGCGCGACAAGCGTTGCTCAATGGCCACCGTGGGCGGAATGCCATAGACCGCATCGACTTCGGGTCGTCCAGCCGGTTGCACGATGCTGCGAGCGTAGGCGTTCAGGCTTTCAAGATAGCGGCGTTGCCCCTCGTTGAACAAAATGTCAAATGCCAAGGTCGATTTGCCAGACCCACTGACGCCGGTGATCACGTTGAACTTGCCACGCGGGATGTCGACACTGAGATTTTTGAGGTTGTGTTCTTTGGCGTTGACGATGCGAATTGAATCGGCCACTGACGCACGCGATGGGGTGGCTGCAGATTTTTCGTTCAGCGCCGCATGCAGGGTGCTGTCGTAGTCGCGCAAGGCCGCACCTGTGTGCGAA
>CAWUNN010000155.1:0-5454 GCA_963923185.1 uncultured Limnohabitans sp.
GCAAGACCTGACGCAAATGGGAAGCGACCCATTGCAAAATCAATGATCCAGCTGGCACTTGGCGGCCTTGCATCGCGGCCCCATGCAATTGATCGCTCATGTGCAAGCTGTGAACCTGGACCCCTTCAGCCTCTAGTCGATGTGCATAGGCCAAACCTTCATCACGCAGAGGATCAGCGCCCACCGTCACCACCAATGACGGCGGCAGTCCAGATAAGCTGGGGGCATGAAGTGGCGATAGCCTCCAATCTTTGAGATCGGCAGATGCCGGCACATAATGACCAATGAACCATTTCATGGTGTCAGCGGTCAAAGGAACGCCGCTGGTGATTTGTTGATATGACTGACTGCTGCAGGTCAAATCCATCACAGGGTAGATCAAGGTTTGCTGCTGGACTCTGGGTGCTGTTCCATTTAAACCCATCAGGGCCAAAGCAGCGGCCAAATTGCCACCCGCACTGTCACCACCCAATGCAACTCGGTCAGGCTGTATACACAAGGTGCAATCACTGGACTTCAACCACGACAACGCGGCCAAAGCGTCCTCTAGTGCAGCGGGGTATGGGTGCTCAGGCGCCAGTCGATAGTCAACTGCCACCACGCAGATGCCAGCTTCATTGGCCAAGCGACGACATAGCCTGTCATGGCTGTCCAAGTTACCGATCACCCATCCTCCTCCGTGCAAAAAAAGCAAACAAGGCAAGGGTGAATCGTTCAGCGTATGCATGCCGCGGTATGAGCGCAAATGCAATGGTCCAACGGGTCCTTTGATGGCGAAGTCATTGACTTGAGCAACATCCTGGGCGGGTTCCTGCAAAAAATCCCAACCCGCCGCATAAGCCTCGCGAGCTTGGACAGGCGTCATCTTTTCAAACGGCGGTTTACCTGATTTTTGAATCAATGCCAATAAGGCCTGGACATCTGGATCTAAATTCAGCGGCATACAGTGATCCTCTTTGTTCAAAAGTTCATATCAAACTTGCATTTATTGGGCATGACTGGCCATGGACCGGATCAAACTCAAGATCGGCACGTTGCCCATCCACGACAAATCTGGCCTGAACGAGTTGACCCAACTTCAATTCGGATCCACGCCAAACCCCCAAGGCCCTGACGCCCTCGTCCATATCCACAGTCACCAAAGTCAAAGGCAACAATTCACGAAAGGCAGGATGAAATGCATGGTGTGTCACCGTCCAACTGTGGATGCGTCCACGACCACTCAGTGGCACCCAATCGACTGATGTGGCGTGACAAGAAGGGCACAACAAAGTGGGGTAGTGTCTCAATTTCCCACATGCTGTGCATTTCTGAACAACCAACTTTCCTGAGCGAGCGGCCTGCCAGTAGGGGGCACTGAGAGATGACTGGGGTGGAAACGGTTTTTCTTCGGTGAGCAACGAATGGGTCATGCTGATTCATCCTTTGGCCAAAATGGCAACTGCACCATCGCCCATGTCACCGTAGCCTGTCACCAAGCCCAGCTGCGCATGTTGCACTTGAGCTCGCCCAGCTTGCCCACGCAATTGACGCACCAACTCGACCACATGGTTCAGGCCCCACACATGTGCCTGCGACATCAATCCACCGTGTGTATTGGTAGGCAAAGCACCACTGAGCTTGAGGCGTCCACCTTGGACAAACGGCCCCCCCTCACCTTTGGCACAAAAGCCTAAAGCCTCAAGCTGACTGATCACGACATATGTGAAACAGTCGTAAAGCTGCAGCACATCGATGTCTGATCTTTGAACGCCCGCCATAGAAAAGCACCTGTCGGCAGCCTTTTCAACCCCCAATCGAGTCATGTCAGGTCGCTGCGTGATGGACCCTGGTGAATCCGGGTGTCCTTCAGCGACACCGAGTACCGTGACCATGGGTTGACGCAAATCCTTTGCCCGTTCAACTGCGCTGACCACGATGGCTGCGCCACCGTCGCTTTCAATGCAGCAATCCAACAACCGAAAGGGGTCCGATACCATGCGAGAAGCTTGATGATCTTGCAACGTGATGGGTTTTTTCATCAAGGCGTTGTCATTTAAACATGCATGCTCTCTGAAAGTGACTGCGATTTCACCGAATTGGGCGGAGGTGGTTCCATACAGCTCCATGTGCCGCCTGGCCATGGGCGCATACAGTTGCGCAGGAGCGGCCGCCCCAATGGGGTATTCAAACTCAGTGACAAAATGGAATTGAGGCATCGAATGGATGCGCGCACCCGCTCGACCCGCACTCGCTCCAGCTGATACGCTTCTGCCAAATGTGATCAAGACGTGGTTGCACGCACCCACCGCCACCGCAGCTGCTGCACATTGCAAAGCCATGACGGGGCTGGCACCTCCATGAGGAATCAGGGCTGAAAAACGCAAATCTGCCAAGCCGAAATTGTCGATGAAATCATCGGCCGTTCCGCTCACGATGCCTATGGGTATGATGCCGTCGATTTCACTTGGCTTGAGCCCTGCGTCTGCAATGGCCTTCAGTGATGCTTCACACTGCAATTCAAAAGCACTGCGCGGATCATTTCGACTGTAAGTCGTCTCACCGATGCCTGTGACGCTGGCCTTTTGATTCAGATTCATCATGTCAGTCCAGCTTGGCCCCAGAGATGCGTACGACCTCTTTCCATTTGGCCCGTTCGCGCGAAGCGAAAGCCTCGGTCTCCGCAGGCGATGTGGGGATCAACAATGCCCCAGTTTGCATCCATTGTTCTTTGGCTGAGGGTTCAGAGGCGATTTGACGAATGTGTTTGGACAACAAATCAATCACGTATTGAGGTGCTGCCTTGGGCAAGATCAAAGCTCCCCACGATGTGATGACAAAGTCTGATACACCGGCTTCGGCCATCACTGGCACCTCAGGCAAGGTGGGCCAACGATCAGCACCCGTGATGGCCAGTACACGCACCTTACCCGCCACCATCAAGGGCATGTAACTGGCGATGTTGTCAATGGCAAAGTCTGTTTGTCCTGACATCAAAGCAGGCATCGACTGAGCGGCTCCTCTGAATGGAATGTGGGTGGCCTGAATTCCAGTGCGATGACCAAACAATGCACCCGCCAAGTGGGGCGTGGTCCCCACACCTGCCGAGCCGTAGTTCACCCCTTGGGGTCTGCTGCGTGCCCAAGCAATGAATTCTTGAACCGTTCGAGCAGGGTGATTGGGCGGCACCACAAACACATTGCAGTTTTCCCAAATCTTGGAGACATAGGCATAGTCAGCCACTGGATCGTAGGGCAGCTTGGCAAATAAAAACTGATTGATGGACAAAGTCCCCACTGTGGCAGAGCCTATGGTGTAGGCATCTGCATTGGCGTTTTTGACCGCCTCCATGCCAATGTTGCCCCCCGCTCCAGTGCGATTTTCAACAGTCCATGAATGGCCCAAACGCGTTTGCAATTTTTCTGTCAACTTGCGGGTCAGCAAATCTGCGGCCCCACCTGCCGTGAAAGGCACAATGATCTTGACTGGGGCTTGCGGCCAAGCACCTTGTCCATGGCTTGAAACCCATGTCGCACTCAAACCAGTGGTGGCCATCATGGATTTCAACCAGCTTCTGCGCGTGCAACCCAAAGCGGTTGCGCCCCATGGCACAACGCCATCTTGCGAATTTGAATGCGTGATTGACTTCATTTGCGCTTGGACTTGGGCAATATTTGATTGGCAATGATGTGCTGCATCACTTCGGCTGCACCGCCTCCAATGCGACACATGCGAGCATCAGCAAATGCCCGTGCAATGGGGTATTCCCACATATAGCCCCAACCCCCAAAAAATTGGAGACATTGATCCATGACCGTGAATTGCAAATCGGTGGTGACCAATTTGCAAGCCGCTGCATCAACTGCATCAAAGCCACTTTGCAAATGAAGCTCGATGCAACGGTCCACATAGGCACGTTGCGCCATGACTTGGGCATGCAATTTGGCCAAAGTGAATCGTGTATTTTGAAAATCTGCCAGTGTTTGACCAAACATGTGTCTATCGGCCACATATTCGCATGTCCATCGCAATGCGGCCTCACTGGCTGATACGGCCCTGATGGCTTGGACCAATCGCTCTTGAGCCAATTGGGTCATCAAAATCTTGAAGCCGCCCCCCTCCTGACCTAACAAATTGGTCACAGGCACGCGCAAATCACTGAAAAATAACTCTGAAGTGTCTTGTGCTTTGCAGCCAATTTTTTCTAACTTTCGACCTCGGGTAAAGCCTGGCCTGTCGGTCTCTACCAAAATCAAACTGACCCCTTGTGCTTTCTGAGAGGGGTCTGTCTTGCATGCCAACAAGAGCAAATCGGCACTGTGGCCGTTGGTGATGAACACCTTTTGACCATTGATCACATACTCATCGCCATCGCGAATGGCCTGAGTATGAATATTTTGGACATCGCTGCCACCTGAAGGCTCAGACATGCCCAATGCCACAACCACTTCTCCTCGCGCCATGCGTGGCAACCATGTTTGCTTTTGATCTTCGGTTCCAAAATCTACCAAATACGGTGCAACGATGTCTGAATGCAGATAAAAGGTTGGACCAGTGGCACCCGCATTGGCCATCTCTTCAATCAAGATGGCACTGTGCAGAAAATCTCCTCCTTGGCCGCCGTATGCTTCAGGCACATTGCACAACAACAAACCCAATTCGCCTGCTTTGAGCCAAAGTTCTCGCGGCACTTGTCCTGCGTGCTCCCAATCAGAGTGATGCGGGGTGACATGCTCTTCGATGAAACGACGCACTGTGCGTCGGAATTCATCGTGATCAGACGAAAATATGGTGCGTGGAATCATTCTTCATTTCCTTTGCAACAGCCCCCTGCACCAAGCATCGTCTGGATGTCCCGTTCTGCATACCCTAATTCCTTGAGAATTTCACCACTGTGCTCACCCAACTTGGGTTGCATGCGAGTCATCCGCATCGGACTTTCGGAAAAATCAATCGGAGTCCCTGGGTACCTGAGCATCCCTTCTGATGGATGCTGTGAAAGAGTCCAAAAATGGATACTCTCTAAATGGGGATTGGCAGGTAGATCTTCCAATCGATTGACCACCGAATGCGGGACATCGGCCGTTGAGAGCAAGCTCAACCATTCGGCGTTGGTTTTCCGAGCAGCCTGTCGCTCTATTTCTGCCCACACCTCTCTGAAGTATTTTTGCCGAGCAGGGAAAGTGGCAAAACGGGGATCTTCCATGATTTGGGGCTCGCCTGCCAATTTAAAAAAACTTCGCCAATGCTCGTCCGAATATGGCAACAGGGCGATGTAGCCATCTAGGGTCTTGTATGGACGCCTAGAGGCTGTGCTGACGGGTTGATACCCCATGGGCCCCAATGGGGGCTCGAACACGTGACCCCATTGATGTTCGATCATATTGAATGCCGCCAACCCTTCAAACATGGCCACGTCAACTTGCTGACCCTGTCCCGTTCGCTGCTGGTGCAAGATGGCCGCAACCATCCCCA
>CAWUNN010000156.1:0-5433 GCA_963923185.1 uncultured Limnohabitans sp.
ATAGGAGTCCGTCTCGTGGGCTCGGAGATGTGTATAAGAGACAGCGCCAGCACCAAGACACGCAGCGACGCAAAAAATCATCGGCAGCCCGACCCTGATTTGACCATTGAAGGTGCAAAGCCACTCGAGCCTCGGCCACACTGGGCTGGCCCACTTCGGGCTCGGTGGGCAAGGCCATCTTGACATCCAAGTGCTGATTGGCTCGTCCTCGCAAGACCGCCAATGCACGGTGTGATGGCACTTTGGCAAAGGTCTCTTGGTAGTCAAAATAATCTCTGAATTTGGCCACTTCGGGATCATCTGGGTGGCTTGCACTGGCCCGTTTAGAAACAAACAAGCCTTCGCTCCATAACCAAGCTCGAAGTGCCTGCACCAGTGTGGCGTCTTCGGCCCAAATCTCACTGAGCAAATCGCGCACCCCATCCAATACCAAGTTCGGGCTTGAAAAATCGGCCCCTTCGATGGCATCAGCGGGTAACACATGGGCTTGCGCCAGGGTCATGGGGTCTTGAGTGGGGTCTTCAAAAAGCGACAAGGCCAGAGATTCCAGTCCCGCCTCTTTGGCGATCATGGCTTTGGTGCGACGCTTGGGCTTGTAGGGCAAATACAAGTCCTCGAGGTCTTGCTTGGTCGCGGCCTGCTCTATGGCTTGTTGCAACTCTGGGTTGAGTTGGCCTTGCTCAGAAATGCTTTTTAAAACGGCCTGCTTGCGGGTCATCAACTCGCGCAAATCATTCAGGCGCTGATCTAGGGTGCGCAACTGGATGTCATCAAGCCCACCCGTGGCTTCTTTGCGATAGCGAGCGATGAAGGGCACGGTGGCGCCTGTGTCCAACAAATCGATGGCGGCTTGAACTTGTTTTTCTTGGACGCCCAGCTCAAGGGCAATGTGGCGGCAAATCGTCATGCGCTCATTTTAGTTGGCGCTTGACGCAGATTCAGGGGCTTTGGCGCAACTCTTGGCGCAATTGATCACCAATTTCTGGTCGGGCGGCAAACGGATCGGGCGGTTGATGGATGCTCAAAATGGCCTCCATGCGTTGCTGCACATTGCCCAAGGCCTTGGGGTGGCTGAATACATAGAACCGATCTTGCGAGATCGCATCAAAGACCTTTTGCGCCACATCAGCCGCGCTGACTTTGCCACTGCTGACGGCTTTCTCGCTCATGGCCTGGCCAATTTTTTGGCTGACCGTGGGCTGTGAAGCCGCCAGGCCCTGTGGTCGATTGCGTTCGCTGTGGCTGATGCCAGTGGGCACAAAATAAGGACACAGCACGCTGGCGCTGACTTGATCGGTGACCAAACGCAAGTCTTGGTAGAGGGTTTCGGTCAAAGAGACCACCGCATGCTTGCTGGTGTTGTAAATGCCCATGTTGGGTGGCGTCAGCAACCCTGCCATGCTGGCCGTGTTGACGATGTGCCCGCGGTAGTTGGCGTCACGCCGGGCCTGTTCCAGCATCATGGGCGTGAACAAACGCACGCCATGGATCACACCCCACAGGTTGACACCCAACAGCCATTGCCAATCGGACACGGTGTTCTCCCACACCAGCCCTCCCAGTACGACACCGGCGTTATTGAAAACAAAATGGGGCACCCCCACTTCGGATTGGACAAATTGGGCCAAAGCCTCCATGTCGCTGGCGCTGGACACATCGGTTTGCCTGATCCACACCTGCGCACCCGCACTTTGCAGTTCTTGTTGGGCGCGTTGCAAGGCATCGGCTTGGACATCGACCAGCACCAATTTCATGCCCAAACGGGCGCCCAAACGGGCGCACTCGAGACCAAAGCCAGAAGCGCCACCCGTCAGCACCGCCACCTTGCCCGCAAAATCGGTCATCATGGTGAGCCCCTTAAATCAAACGGACCAACTGCTTGCCGAAGTTTTTGCCTTTGAGCAAACCTAAAAAAGCCGAAGGTGCGCTCTCAAGGCCTTGGGCGATGGTCTCGCGCGGACGCAATGTGCCGCTGCCCACCAATTGGCCCAGCTCTTTCAAAGCCTCGGGCCAAACCTCCATGTGCTCGCTGACGATGAAGCCTTCAATCTTCAGCCGGTTGACCAAAATCAAAGCAGGGGCTGACATGGGCAGAGGTTTGCCATCGTAGCCTGCGATCATGCCGCACACCGCGATGCGGGCAAAGGCATTGGTGCGCAGCATCACGGCATCGAGCACCATGCCACCCACGTTTTCAAAATGGCCGTCGATGCCATTGGGGCATGCCTCTTTCAAGGCTTTGGACAGCGATGCCGCATCGGCGTGCAGTTTGTAATCGATGCACGCATCAAAACCCAGCTCTTTGACCACATAGTCACACTTGTCTGGACCTCCTGCGATGCCCACCACTCGGCATCCCCGGGCTTTGGCCAAAGCGCCGTAGGCGCTGCCCACCGCACCACTGGCAGCGCTGACGGTCACGGTCTCGCCGGCTTTGGGGGCGATGATGTGGACCAGACCATACCAGGCGGTGACTCCAGGCATGCCGACCGCCCCCAGGTAATGGCTGATGGGCACGTGCCGAGTGTCCACTTTGCGAATGGCACCCACCGCGTTGGCATTGACCACACTGTACTCTTGCCAGCCACCCATGCCCACGACCGAATCACCCACTGCAAATTTGGGATGACGAGATTGCACCACCTCTCCCACGGTGCCACCGATCATCACTTGACCCAGGGGCTGCGGTTGAGCGTAACTCTTGCTCTCATTCATGCGCCCGCGCATGTACGGATCCAGGCTGAGGAAATGGTGACGCACCAGCACTTCACCTTCTTGCAATTCAGGGGTCTGGCTGGTGACCATTTTGAAGTTGCTCTCGGTGGCTTCAGCCACAGGTCGGTTGTCGAGCAGAAATTGACGATTGGCAGGCATGAGGGCTCCTAGTCGGTGGATATGTGGGTGGCGGGTTGGCGTTTGGGCACGTACTTGAAGGTGCCCGTGGCTTGTGCGCACAGCTGACCTTGGGTGTCGTACATCGAGGTTTCAGTGAAGGCCATGGATTTGGTGCGATGGATCAATCGGCCCTTGGCCAGCAAGGGGCCGCGCGCGGGCTGCATGAAACTGGTTTTCATCTCGATGGTCACCACCCCCATGGATTTGTCAATGCTGCGTGCTGCGGTGGCCATGGACACATCGAGCAAAGACATCACCGCACCGCCATGGACGACATCGTAAGAATTCAAATGCTCGGGTCGCGGTACAAATCGCATTTCAGATTGACCGCCTTCAAAAAAGACCATTTCAAAGCCCAAGTGGGCCACAAAGGGGATGTTGGCCCCAAAAGGCAAGTCGGGGGCTGCAGCTTGATCAGACATCTGTGGGTCTCAGCATCACATGACAGAAAAGTCAATTAGAACGCCTCTGGCGGCAGTTGGGCACAGGTCGTGTCGCCTGTGCTCACCACCCGCAACCAAGCGGTGATTTTGGGCAATTCGTAATGATAGAAGTACTGGCAAGCCGCACGCCGCCCCAGATCGGCGTGGTCTGACCCTGGGCTGGTCAAAGCGACATCGAGCCAAATCCAAGACAACACCACATGGCCGAAAGCCTGCATGTAAGGCACGGCATTGGCCAAGGCCTGCTCTGGCGGGTGTTGCCAAGCCTCTTGGGTGGCTTGCACGACCTCTTGCCAAGCCTGCATCAAGGACTGACTGCAAGCTTGCCACTGAGGCACTGCGGCCGCTCGCTGCGCAGTGTCTTGGATGCACTGGCCCAGCAGTTTCAAACCGGCCCCATGGTTCATGCGCACTTTGCGACCCAGCAAATCCAAAGCTTGAATCCCATGGGTGCCCTCGTGAATCATGTTCAGGCGGTTGTCACGCCAAAACTGTTCCACCGGAAAATCTCGGGTATAGCCATAGCCGCCATGGACTTGGATCGCCAGGCTATTGGCCTCGAGGCACCATTCGCTGGGCCAGCTTTTGGCGATGGGGGTCAGCACTTCAAGCAGTTCTTTGGCCTGGGCTTGTTGGGTGTCGTCACCGGTGTGAACATCATCGACCAAACGGGCGCAATACAACTCGAGTGCCAATGCGCCTTGGGCATAGGCCTTTTGAGCCAGCAACATGCGTTTGATGTCGGCGTGCTCGATGATGGGCACCATGGCTTGAGCCACGTCTTTGCCCTTGTCCGTCATGGGTCGGCCTTGGGGCCGTTGTCGGGCATAGTCCAATGAAGCTTGATACCCCGCCCAACCCAGCACCGTGGCCGCCATGCCGACACCAATGCGGGCTTCGTTCATCATGTGAAACATGCAACGCAAACCCTCACCGGGCGCACCGACTCGATACCCTACAGCACCGCTTTGATCGTTGACGGGGTACTTTCCTTCACCGAAATTGAGCAAGGTATTGACGGTGCCACGCCAGCCACATTTGTGATTCAGTCCAGCCAAGGCCACGTCGTTGCGTTGTTGCAGTTGACCTTGTGTGTTGACCAAGTATTTGGGCACGATGAACAAAGAAATGCCTTTGGTGCCAGCGGGCAACTGACCATCTGGGCCGGGTATCTTGGCCAGCACCAGATGCACGATGTTCTCTGTCAACTCGTGATCACCATTCGAGATCCACATCTTGTTGCCACGCAATCGATAGCGAGGCCCCAAAGGGTCGGACTCAAAATCAGTGCCATCGGGTACAGCACGGGTGACGATGTCACTCAGCGATGAGCCAGCTTGGGGCTCACTCAGGCACATCGTTCCAGCCCAACGTCCATTGAACTCGTTGGCCGCAAACACCTGTCTTTGCATGGAACTGCCATGGGCCATCAACAAATTGGCATTGCCCACGGTCAGCATGTGTGCGCCCATGCTGACCGATGCCGCACCAAAAAATGCATTGGCAGCCGACTCGACGCTGAAGGGCAACTGCATGCCCCCCATTTCATAAGACTGCGCCGCAGCCAACATGCCTGACTCGACGTAGGCCTGGTGAGCATCGTGGCTGGCTTGGGGCAAGATCACCCGTTGCCCATCGAAACGCGGTTCTTCGGTATCGACCAGGCGATTGAACGGTGCGTACTTTTGGGCAGCGATGCGCTCGCAAGTGTCGAGCACCGCGTCAAAGGTCTCACGGCTGTGATCGGCGTGCCAAGTCCTTTGGTTGAGGTTGTGCACCTGCAACCATTGGTACAGCAAATGATCGAGCGTGGCGCGCAGACTCACAGCACTTCAAAAATGCCAGCTGCCCCCATGCCACCACCGATGCACATGGTGACCGCAACGCGTTTGGCGCCACGGCGTTTGCCCTCGATCAAGGCGTGCCCCGTCAAACGCTGACCGCTGACACCATAAGGGTGACCCAAGGCGATCGCACCACCATTGACATTCAGGCGCTCAGCGGGGATGCCCAAGCGATCTCGGCAGTACATGACCTGAACAGCAAAGGCTTCATTGAGCTCCCACAGATCGATGTCGCTGACTTTCAGGCCCAA
>CAWUNN010000157.1:0-5431 GCA_963923185.1 uncultured Limnohabitans sp.
CGAGATAGGAGTCCGTCTCGTGGGCTCGGAGATGTGTATAAGAGACAGGCGGCCGTTTGCAAGCCCAGTGCCAAAAACTTTTTGCTGTTTTGAATCTCAGGGTCGCGGGTGTAACTGACCACCACACCCGCAGCCTTGTAGCCATCTGCGGCCACGCTTCGAATGCCGCAGCTTTCTAGCAAAGCCCGCACCTGACGGCCCAATTCAATTTGTTCCAGGCGAACCTTGTCAAAGCCGTATTCGCGGGTTTCCAGCATGATCTCGCGCATGCGGGTCAATGCATCGGTGGGCAATGTGGTGTGGTAAATGTGACCGCCAGCCTCGTAAGCTTCCATGACTTGCAACCATTTTTTCAGGTCGCAAGCAAAGCTGCTGCTTTGCGTGCCGTCAATGGCTTGACGGGCACGCTCGCTGAGCATGACCATGGCACAGCAAGGTGAGCTGCTCCAACCCTTTTGCGGGGCGCTGACCAACACGTCAACGCCTGTGGCCTTCATGTCGACCCACAAAGCCCCCGAGGCGATGCAATCGAGCACCATCAGACCACCCACCCCATGCACCGCATCGGCCATCTGGCGAATGTAATCATCAGGCAACAGCATGCCTGCGCTGGTCTCGACATGGGGGGCAAAAACAACCGCTGGTTTTTCGCGAGCGATGGTGGCCACCACCTCTTCAATGGGGCACGGCGCCCAAGGTGCTTCGGGGGCAGCGCTGAGCGGGCGGGCTTTCAAAACGATCTCTGATGCAGGGATCTTGCCCATTTCAAAAATTTGGGTCCAGCGGTAGCTGAACCAACCATTGCGCACGACCAACACCTTTTGGCCACCGGCAAATTGACGGGCCACGGCTTCCATGCCAAAGGTACCACTGCCCGGCACCAAGGCCACCGAGTGCGCGTGATACACCTGCTTGAGCATGCCAGATATGTCACGCATCACCCCCTGAAAACGTTGCGACATGTGATTCAAGGCACGGTCGGTGTAAACGACCGAGAACTCGAGCAACCCATCGGGATCGATATTGGACAACAAGGCGGCCATGGCTGTTCCTGACACTGTGTAGATGGAACACTCGATTTTAAGCCTTTGTGAACTTTGTGGGCAGTCATTCACCACGAAACCCTAGGGTAAGTACCAGATCCCCATTTGGCTTTAACCTCATATAGTTATAAAAAATAACTTTATGAACCCCGCCACCATGACCTCCAACCATCACCCCGATATCCATTGGCACTTGGACCAAGACGTGGTGGTGGTGCAGTTGACCCGTCCCACCAAGCGCAACGCCTTGAATGACGGTTTGATCATGGCCTTGCGCGATGTTTTCCAAAATCTGCCACCACAGGCCAAGGCAGCCGTCATCCATGGACAAGGCGAGCACTTTTGTGCGGGTTTGGATCTGTCTGAACTGAAAGAGCGCGATGCGGGTCAAGGGGTGATGCATTCACGCATGTGGCACCAAGCTTTGGATGGCATCCAATTTGGCACGGTGCCGGTCGTGGCAGCCCTGCACGGGGCGGTGGTCGGTGGGGGTCTTGAGTTGGCCAGCTCATGCCACATCAGGGTGGCCGATGAAAGCACGTTTTACGCTTTACCTGAAGGCACCCGAGGTATTTTTGTCGGTGGCGGTGGCTCTGTCCGTGTACCCAAATTGATTGGGGTGGCTCGCATGACCGACATGATGTTGACGGGGCGGGTTTACGACGCCCGCGATGGGGAGCGGATTGGCTTGTCGCAATATGTGGTGCCCACCGGTCAGGCTTTGTCCAAAGCCATCGAGTTGGCTCGGCGCATCGCTGGCAACGCGCCGTTGACCAACTACGCACTCACCCATGTGCTGCCGCGCATCGCTGAGCAACCAGCAGACCATGGCTTGGTGACCGAAGCCATGATGGCCGCCATCGCCCAAGCCGCCCCCGAGGCCAAGGCCAGGGTGCAAGCTTTTTTACAGGGCAAGGCCGACAAGGTCAAAAAAAGCTGATCAGCCCCAACCACCTCACAGCCCAGGAGACGACCCCATGAGCATCGCCTACAGACCCATGCCCTTTGGCGTGACACGGGTGAATTTGCGCGATGGCCAACCCGGGGTTCATTACTTGAGTGCAGAGCAAGCGCTGCAACCCTATCCATTGCGCATCACCGATCGCCTGGCGCAATGGGCTCAACAAAGACCTGATCAAACCTTTGTGGCCAGACGCCGTCAACATGCAGATGGCAGTTGGGGCGATTGGATCCACTTGACTTACCACCAAGTGTGGGTTCGCGGGCAAGCCTTGGCCCAATACCTGATCGATCTGGGACTGAGCGCCGATCGACCGGTGGCCATATTGAGTGAAAACAGCTTGGAACATGCCCAACTGGCGGTGGCCTGCTTGATCGCAGGTGTGCCCTTTGTCCCCGTGTCGCCGCCCTACTCTTTGGTCAGCCAAGACTTTGACAAGCTCAAGCATGTGATGCAAACCGTGACACCTGGTTTGGTTTTTGCACAGGATGCCCGTTACGCCAAAGCGATTGCCGCCACGGTGCCAGCCGATGTGCCCGTCGTCATGGCCAAAGGGTCGCTTGAGCAACGCGCCACACTGAACTTGGACAGTCTGCAAACAACCCCCGTCACGCCCGCTGTGGCCCAAGCCATGGCCGCCACCGATGGCCACACCATT
The DNA here is from genome assembly GCA_963923185.1 of uncultured Limnohabitans sp. Taxonomy (GTDB): domain Bacteria; phylum Pseudomonadota; class Gammaproteobacteria; order Burkholderiales; family Burkholderiaceae_C; genus Limnohabitans. The sequence goes on from CAWUNN010000157.1 coordinate 2,663, forward strand.
GTCAAGTTCTTGTTCACCAGTGGCTCGACCAAAATGCCCAAAGCGGTGATCAATACCCAGCGACTGTGGTGTGCCAATCAACAACAGATGCTGCAATCGATGCCGATCTTGGGCGAGTCGCCCTTGGTGTTGGTCGATTGGTTGCCTTGGAACCACACCTTTGGTGGCAACCACAACTTTGGCATGGTGATGTACCACGGTGGCACCCTCTACATCGACGACGGCAAACCGACCCCCGCACTCATGCCAGAGACCTTGCGCAATTTGCGCGAAATCGCACCCACGGTGTATTTCAATGTGCCCACTGGATTTGAGGCCATTGCTGCGGCCATGAAAACCGACGAAGTGTTGCGCAAGAAACTGCTGTCTCGAGTCAATATGTTCTTTTATGCAGGTGCGGCATTGGCCCAGCCCGTGTGGGACAGCCTGTACGAGTCTGCCGAAAAAGAACTGGGGCAGCGCATCGTGATGAGCACTGGACTGGGCATGACAGAGTCGGGGCCATTTGCCATATTTGTGACCCGACCCGAGGTTCGCTCGGGCGATTTGGGTGTGCCCACGCCGGGCTTGGAGCTCAAGCTGGTGGACATCGAAGGCAAGACCGAAGTCCGCTACAAAGGACCCAACATCACGCCAGGCTATTGGCGCAACCCAGAAGAGACACAGTCTGCCTTTGACGAGGAAGGCTTTTTCAAATCAGGGGATGCCGTGCGCTGGATCGACGAAACAGACGTCCATCTGGGTTTGCGCTTTGATGGCCGCATCGCCGAAGACTTCAAGTTGGCCACGGGCACCTTTGTCAGCGTAGGACCACTGCGCGGCAAGATCATTGCAGCTGGCGCGCCCTATATCCAAGACGTGGTCTTGACTGGGTTGAACATGAAAGAAGTTGGCGCCATGGTTTTTGTCACTGCAGCTGTGCGCGACCTGGCCGGCTTGCCCACCGACGTCCCGCTGGCCGATGTGTTGGCGTCTGCACCCGTGCAAGCGCATTTTCAAAGGGTGGTCAATGACTTGGCTCGCGGCGCCACAGGCAGCGCCAATCGCATCGCCCGACTTTGCTTGTTGTCCGAGCCACCCACCATCGATCGCGGCGAAATCACCGACAAAGGCTCGATCAATCAACGCGCGGTGTTGACCCACCGAGCTGAAACGGTCGCAGCCTTGCACGAGGACCGACTGCATCACATCGTTCGGCCGGTGCTTTGACGCCGACCCACCACCCAGGAGATTGAAGACATGAACATTCAAGGACAAGCGGCATTGGTCACCGGCGCAGGCTCGGGACTGGGCGAGGCCACCGCTCGCGCACTGGCGGCATCAGGCGCTCGCGTGGCGGTGCTGGACATCAACGCCGAACAAGCCCACAGAGTGGCCCAAGAGTTGGGTGGCGTGGCTTGCCCATGCGACATCACCGACAGCGCCAGTCTGCAAACCGCCATGGATCAAGCTGCCGCAGCCCACGGGCCTGCCCGCATCTTGATGAGCATTGCCGGCATTGGCACCGCCAAACGGGTGGTGGGAAAAGATGGCAACGCGGCACCTTTAGAAGACTTCAGTCGCGTCATCCAAGTCAACCTGATCGGCACCTACAACGCCAGCCGTTTGTTTGCAGCCGCTTGCGCCAAGCTTGAACCTTTGGCCGGTGGAGAACGCGGGGTGATGGTCTTGACCGCGTCAGTGGCGGCTTTTGATGGTCAAGTGGGCCAACAAGCCTACAGCGCCTCCAAGGCTGGTGTGGTGGGCATGACCCTGCCCATGGCTCGAGATTTGGCACAACATGGCATTCGGGTCTGCACCATCGCACCAGGCTTGTTTGCCACCCCCTTGCTGAAATCTTTGCCTGAGCCCGTGCAAGCTTCGTTGGCGGCCTCCATCCCTTTTCCTCCGCGTCTGGGCCAACCCTCCGAGTTTGCCGACTTGGCACTGCACATCGTCACCAATGGCCACCTGAACGGTGAAGTGATTCGTTTGGACGGTGCTTTGCGCATGGCACCGCGTTGAGTGATCCATGAGCAAAACCATCATTTACCCGGTTGAAGTGTTGTTTGGCGATTGCGATCCAGCTGGGATCGTGTTTTTCCCCAATTTCAACAAATGGATGGACGCCTCATCGCTGAACTTTTTCATGAAATGCGGCGTGCCCCCGTGGCGTGAACTGGTCAAAACGCGCGGCATCATTGGCACCCCGTTGCTGGAGATCCACACTCGGTTTTTAAAAACCGCCACCTATGGGCAAACCATCGAAGTGCATACCTCTGTCATCGACTGGTCATCCAAGGTCTTCACCCACCGCCATGTGATCAAAAGGGGCGAAGACGTGTTGTGTGAGGGCACCGAAAAGCGGGCCTTTTGCATCAAACACCCCGATGACCCAGACCGCATCAAAGCCATTGAAATTCCCGCCGACATCCAATCTTTGTGCAAGTGAACCACAGCATCCCAGGAGACCCACATGACATTCCCACGCCAACTCTTGACTTTGGCTTTGACACTGGCGGCCAGTGCCAGCACTTGGGCTGACATCAAAATCGGCATCAGCCTGTCACTGACGGGCCCAGGCTCGGGTTTGGGCATCCCCATGCAAAACCAAATCAAACTCTTTCCCACCCAAATCGGCGGTGAAAAAATCCAATACATCCTGTTGGACGATGCCACCGACCCTGGCAAAGGGGCAGCCAACGCACGTCGCTTTGTGACTGAGGACAAAGTGGACATGATCTTGGGCTCGTGCATCACCACAGTGGCCGCCGCCATGGTGGACATTGC